>NZ_DAMALV010000008.1:33662-89487 GCF_032069585.1 Moraxella sp. CTOTU48268 | reverse complement strand
TTGCCATTGTGTTGGACTTGCTGCTTATGGGGTTTGACGCTTTGATGCTAAGTAGCTTTATGGCAAAAATAGCAAGTTGGCTGGGGTTTCTTGACAGTATTGTCAGTTATCAGCAAGGATGGCACGAGCCGCTCAAAGTGGCAGGGGGTCTGTTTACCATCTTTTTGGTAGCAGAGCTTGTGGTTCGCTGGTTGATTGCCATCGCCCAAAAACGCTATTACCGCTGGTTTTTCTTTCCATTTGTGCATTGGTATGAGGTGTTGGGCTGTGCACCACAGCTGCGCGCATTACGACTGCTGCGCGTTGGCGTGATTGGTTATCGTCTGCATGAACTGGGCTACAAAGTTTTGCCCGCCAGTTGGCTCGCCACGATCAAATTTTATTACCAAATGATTATGGAAGAGATTTCTGATCGGGTGATTTTAACTGCGATTGACAATATCCGCACCGAAATAAGCAACACCGATGGGCATTTGGTCAAAAACATCATCGACAAGCATCGTGATGACATACAAAAGGTCATCGTTGAAGTGCTGCAGCAAGAAGCCACACCGTTATTACAATCCACGCCCGCCCATCCTGCCATCTTTGCCAAACCTTTGGCAGAACAGGTGGGCATTGCCATCCAGCAAGCGCTAACCGATACGCCCGAGCTGCACCGCATATTACGGTTGATACCGATCGCAGGTAGTCTGATAGAAAACCAAATGCACAGCATCGGGCAACACATTGGGGAAAATCTGACATTAAACTTGACCACTAACCTTACCAAACCGCAAACGCTCACGCTGATATATGAAGAAATCGCCAAAAGCTTGGTGCAAATTGACGTCACTAGCCCTGCGCTAGAAAAATTAATTAGCGATATTATTGATGATAGTTTGACGTCACTTGCCAACCAAGTTCGCATTCAACAATGGAAGCACCAAATACGCTGATTCAATCCACCAATTTGGCTGACCGATAGCGGCTTTGCAACCCTTTTTTTATCGCCCTATTACGGCTTTGGTTGCCAAACAATAAATAGCGCGGTGAATGGTTGTTGTTTTAAATAATACTTGCTAATATGCGGTATGAATCGATTTTGATGTATAAAAAGTTATTATAAAAAGGTTTTTCATGACACAGCCCGCTGCCCTTGACTTGACCCAAGATAGTTCATCACAAAACTTACAAAGCCTTAACGTATCCGAGCAGGATGCACCGCAAAGTCAGCAGCCAGCCAAGCTATTACCCACCGACCCTGTAGCCACTAGCGTGAAACTTACGGGCAGACTCCTCAACTTTACCCGCCTAAATATTGAAGGCAATGATATCAAAGTAATTTTAACAAAGATTGCACAAAAGCTAGGTCGTCAACGCCAGTCCAACTTACCGGTGATTGTCAGCTGTCATCACCCGTTAAATTTAGCGCAGCTTTGGGGCGGCTTATGGGCACTAGGGTTACAGCCGATTGGGTTGGTCACAGGCGCCAATGATGCTCAAGCCAATGAGCTTCGCATCGCCATTTTTCCAGCAGATGGGCAGCGCATTGATGGCAAATCACCAAAAAATGTGGCGACGGGCAGTGAGCGAAAATCAAACAGCACAGCCAATACTCCATCCTCTCAACACGTTGCGCAGTCCCCTACCCAATCACTAACATCCGACAGTCAAGTGACTGAGCGACAAAATCAAACCGCCAGTGATATCGCAGCCAATAATACCGCAAGCAATGAGACCACAATCAATGAGACCGCAGCTGCACCTGAAAAATTTGTCGCCTCACCGCATCACCAATCGCAGCCTGAAGGCGATTTGGTGCATACTCAAATGCTGCGCTCCGGTCAAAGTATCAATCATGTAGGCGGTGACGTGATTTTGACCAAAGGCATCAATGCCGGCGCGGAAGCGATTACCGATTATAGCTTACACGTGTATGGAAAAGCCGAAGGGCGATTGGTCGCAGGGGCGACGGGCGACACCAACGCCAAAATATTCTGTTTACGTTTTAACCCGTCACTGGTGTCAGTTGCGGGCACTTATTGCCTAAAAGAAAATATTCCCATTGAGTATTTGGATAAAGCGGTACAAGTCAGCTACCTTGATGGACAAGGCTTGGTCTTTGAATTGATGGAATGATAATCACCCAAACAGCCTTATACCATAATCTATGCAAAAATCGCCAATCTCTCGATTAACTTCGAAAAGTTTTTTATGCTAAACTAGTCCAATTAACCAAATTTGGGCTAACTAAAATTTAAGCCTTAACTTTTAACGATTTACGTTAATTTATATCCATATTTTTCAAACCAGTTTAGCGTGAATGTGTGTATGGCTTGATGATTAACCAATACAGCCTCACTGACACCGTGCTATGAATAGGAGTATGCCAAAGTGGCAAAAATCGTTGTTGTAACTTCAGGAAAAGGCGGGGTAGGCAAAACCACCACTAGCGCCTCTTTCGCTACAGGTCTAGCCCTTCGCGGCTTTAAAACTGTGGTGATTGACTTTGACGTGGGTCTTAGAAATCTTGACCTTATTATGGGCTGCGAAAACCGTATCGTGTATGACTTTGTTGATGTTATCTCAGGGAACGCGCGCCTGTCCCAAGCTTTGGTAAAAGACAAACAGCTCAATAATTTGTTTATCTTACCTGCCAGCCAAACCCGCGACAAAGACGCCTTGACAGATGAAGGAGTCGCCGAAGTCATTAATGAGTTAGCCAAACAATTTGACTACATCGTGTGTGACTCGCCCGCTGGTATCGAGCGCGGTGCCCAGCTAGCTATGTACCATGCCGATGAAGCCATCATCGTGACCAACCCAGAAATCTCGTCGGTGCGTGACTCAGACCGTATCATCGGTATTTTGCAAAGCCGTACTAAAAAAGTTGAAGAAGGTACAGGCGTGGTACGTGAGCACTTGGTCATCAACCGCTACAACGCTGAGCGTGCTGAGCGCGGCGAGATGATGGATATCAACAGCATCTCTAACGACATCCTAAAAGTGCCACTACTTGGCGTGATTCCTGAAAGCAATAGCGTACTTGAGGCATCAAACCAAGGTGTGCCTGTGGTGCTAGATCAAAATTCAAAAGCCGGTCAAACTTATGATGACATGGTCGCTCGTTTCTTGGGGGAAGAACGTCCCTATCGCCATATCGAGGTGAAGAAGAAAAGTTTCCTACAACGCTGGTTTGGAGGTTAGGCTATGGGATTTTGGAGTAATTTATTTGGCGGTGAGCAAAAGTCAAACAGTGCCAATACTGCCGCAGAGCGCCTAAAGGTCATCGTTGCTAGCGAAAACCGCTTGCACAATCGGTTAACCCCAGAGCGTATCGAAAAAATGAAACGTGAGATTTTGGCCGTGGTCAATACCTACGTATCAGGTGTCAACATTGATGACGTCAATATTCAACATCACAATGAAGCGAACATGGAAGTGCTAGAGATGAATATCAGCTTGCCTGATAGTACACGCCAATAATTCATGTTGCGCTTAATCTAGGTTGCATTTAAAAAATTGTTACTAAAAAAGCCCATGATGACATGGGCTTTTTTATACTATGGGCTGACTTAGCGCATACGGCGCATTAAATGGTCTTTTTGGATAAATTGGTGATACAGCGCGCCGATGATATGTAAGGCCGTGAAAATTAGCAGCAACGTCCACAACAGATTTTTATGAATTTTTTCTAACCTGCCTGACCAATCACTGTTTTCACTGACAAAGGCTGGGATATCAAATAGCCCAAACATACTCACCCCTTCCCCATCAAACATAACAGAAAACCAACCCGCCAAAGGCATGGCAAGCAAAATCAAGTACAGTGCCAAATGGGTTAAATGCGATAGTTTATTTTGCCATTTTGGCATCGGTACATCGGCAGGTGCTTTGGTGACAAAGCGGTTGATAATACGACCTACTGTCCAAAATAACACACTGAGTCCAAACGCTTTATGCAAATCAAAATAGGTAAAGTCAGTTGCATCTTCATTAAGCTCAATCATTGCCCAAGTCGCAATCAGCAATACCACACTAATCCAATGGAAAATACGTGACGATAGCGACCATTTGTTGACACCGTGTGGGGCAATCGGCTGTGGCGCTTCATTTGCAGGAAATAATGCCATAATGAATTTTACCTTATCATGATTTGTTTTGGGTTATTCTAGCAATGTTTGGGCAAAATAAAAGTAACAGACTGTTGGCAAAATAGCATAAAGGCGGACTGCGTCTAACTATCTAAATCCACCAAGAAATGTGAGAGCTTGTCCAAATCTGGCACCACACACAACTCGCCTGCCAACATGACTGGCTGAAAAATATAGTCCTGCTGTAAGCTGTAGTCTGCCAAATTCGGTGTGCGCGAGCGCTCGACGAGCTCATCATTTGGCGCGTTTAAGGCGGTTAATAAGTCAGGGTAGTGAGTCGCTAATTCAGCTTGGTAAGTCGCGTCATCAGCGTCTTTGAGATCAGCAATACGCACAGAATGAAAAGTCACTTCCCCGTGAATTTGCAAGGCAATCCGATGGATATCGGTGACGCTTTCTAACACCACTAAGTGGGTGGGCTTATCATCTTTTGCCAACAAGTGATACACTGACACTTCTTGATCGCGCCAAATATAATTCCAGATGCGCTCATCATAGTTATCAATGCTTAAAATCAAGGCTTGCGGCACAATCCAGTCAGGCGAACTGCTAGAAGGAATTCGAGCAATGGTTAATTGACCTGTGGTGATACTTAGGACGCCTACATCCTCATCTTGCTTAAAATAACGGTTTAAATCGTTTGCCATAGCCTGCTCATTTACTGATTAATAAGAAATTTAGGGGTCGCTGCTAGCCTGCCGTATTAGCCACACAAGGCGATTAGCTGCTGAGCTAACTGCTTAGGGGTGCCAACAAAAGTGACCTGGTTGCTTTCAATCATGCTTTGTGGCTGGCTCGCGCAGGTGCTACTGTCAGGGGATTGCGCCCAAATAATGCTGCCATTTTTTTTGACCGTCGCTGCCACATCACTGCCATCATTGCCCATACCAGAGAACACAATAGTAATTAAATTGTTGCCAAACGCTTCACTGCAGTTACGCATGACGTCACTGATTGGCGGTTTGTAACTGCCTTGCCAAGGTTTACGCTGCAAAATCACCCGTCCATTGGAATCACACACCACGCTGTGGTCAATCGGTAAAATCAAACAACGCCCTGACAATAATTTTTGGGTGTTGGTCACTATGTCACAGCGCCACTCATTGTGACGATTTAAAATTCTTGGCAAGGTGTTTAGCGTATTTTGGTTAAAGTGCTGCGCTAGTAACAGCGCCACTGGCAAATCTTCGGGCAAATTATCTAAAAATTCCTTAATCGCCAGCGGTCCGCCCATCGAGGCTGCGAGCAACACCACATATTTCCACGGTTTGATTTCGCTCTTGGCAGCATCATAGGGCTCTAACAAATCGCTACGTTCTAGCATGTTGGCAATTTTTCGCTTCAGTTGGCGTTGCCATTTGGCATATAACAGACTTTCATTGATATAAGGCGCCGTGACAAAGCCCAGTAGCACAATCTTAGTCAAATTGACATTCTGTTGTTTTTCAACATTTTGAATGACTGCGTAATCGTCTGGGGTATCGATTAGCCACACGTCAACTTTTTGCTGAAAATGTTTTTCGGTCAGCTGTGACGCTGCCAAGCATGCCACGATTTCAAATCCCCAAGAACGAATGGTATCGCTAAAGGCGAGCCGTTGCTGATTTTCCTCAGCAACGATAAAAAATCGCAGCGGTGGGTACTTTGACAGCATGAATGATTGTATCCTTTACATGGTCGGCTTAGTCAGTTTTTGCTTGTTGGGTAAAGCGCGCTAACGTGTCTAACAGCATTTGTTCTTGGAATGGTTTACCCATGTATTCATTCACCCCGATATCAAACGCGCGTTCACGGTGTTTTTCGCCGGTACGCGATGTAATCATGACAATAGGAATATGCTGGAGCCGTGAATTATGGCGAATATGGTTGGCCACTTCAAAGCCGTCCATACGTGGCATCTCAATATCCAATACAATGACTTCAGGTAGCATTTCTTGCAGTTTTTCTAGCGCATCAATACCGTCTGTTGCCACTTGGGCATCATAGCCGTGACGTTCTAGTAAGCGCGAGGTGACTTTGCGCACGGTTACTGAGTCATCCACAATCAATACCAGCGGTTTGTGCGCTCGTTTGGCCGCTTTATTGGCTTTTTGCAGCTCGACTTTGGTAATGTTGCTGACATTACGCATCAATGCCACCAAGTCAAGAATGAGCATGACCGAACCATCACCCATGATGGTGGCAGAAGAAATTCCATCGATATGGGAGAGCTGACGACCGAGCGGTTTGACGACCACTTCAATACGAGAGCCTGCAATCATATCGACTTGTAGCGCCATGCGCTGACCTAAGTCCGTACGAATAATAATCACTGGCACACTGCTTGACTGGTGCGCTAGTGCATCCACCGGGTCGCTGCCGTACAAAATCTGATTAAGATAGCGCAAACGATAGGCTTGTCCATCGATATTGATAGTATCGGCATTCGTGGTATAAAAATTAGCAATCGCATCGATATTGACCCGCATCACACGTTCAATTTGCACCAATGGTACAGCAAAGTATTTATCCCCTGCCCTCACCATCAAGGCATCAGACACCGCAACTGTCAATGGTAGACGCATGGTAAAGCGTGAGCCTCTGCCAGGCTCAGAGTCGACGGTTACTACCCCTCCTAACTGCTTGACTTCGCTTTGTACCACGTCCATACCGACACCACGACCCGAGATTTGTGATACGGATTTGGCGGTGGATAGACCCGCGTTAAAGATATATTGCATGATATCCAGTGTCTTTAGACTGGTATCTTTGGCAGAAATCAAGCCTTGCTCAATCGCTTTTTCGCGTACGGCATTGACATTAATACCGCGTCCATCATCGGCTAAGTTGATAACGATTTCACCGCCTTCACGCAGCACTTCAAGCGTGATTAAGCCTGTTCTTGATTTACCACTTTCAATACGTTCTTGCGATTTTTCAATACCATGATCAACGGCGTTACGTAGCATATGCTCAAGCGGCGAGGTAATACGCTCAAGGATATTACGGTCAATTTCACCTTCATCGTTTAAGATTCGTAGTTCAACAGATTTACCCAGTTCGGTTGCTATTTGACGGACGACCCGTTGCAGACGTGGCGTGATACGCGAGAATGGCACAGTACGTGAATCCATCAACCCTTCTTGTAAATCAGTCTGGGTGCGTGATAACTGCAGTAGCAAGTTTTCGGTTTCACGGGTTTTATCGAGCATGGTCGTTTTGATGTCTAACAAGTCCGATGCTGATTCCGATAGCGATTTTGACAATTGGTTGAGCGATGAATATTGGTCCATCTCTAACGGGTCAAAGTCACTTTCTAACGCATGCTCATCACCAATTTGTGACAAGATTTGAATCTCAAGCTCTGTTTCCATACGGCGTAGCTGATCTGCTAGACGCTGTACAGTTGCGCCCATCTCTTCGATATTGTTTGATAGACTTGATATACCCATCTCGATTCGCGAGCGGTTAATCGCGGACTCACCTGATAGGTTAATCATGCGCTCCATAGCACTTGCAGAAATCCTAAGTGTCTCAGCATGAAGGCTCGATTGATCTTGCTCAGATTCAAAGTTACCCGTCATCAGCGGCATGACGCTTAGGTCGCGCTGTTTGACTTCTAACGTGTCTTGTCCCAGACTACTGCGATAGATATCAATCTGTTCAATTTGGCTAGCGAGGTTAGCATTGGGGATTTCTTTTAAGCTATCAGGTTTTTGCGAGAATTGTTGCAGCGCGGCAACCAACGCCACCGGCGTTTGTGGGTTAAATTTATTCTCTAATACATAAATCGCATTTGCTAACCAGTCATGACACACCGCCAATAGGTTGCCAATCATACGCGTCGCAGGTTTGCGGCGGCTGCCTAGCTCTTCGTAGATGGTTTCCATTTCGTGAGCCAACGTGGCAATCCCTTCTGCACCGACCATTCTTGCGCCACCTTTGATGGTGTGCAATTCACGTTGCAAGGCTTGTAATGCTGCAAGATCACTGTTATTACTACGGAACTCTTGTAAATGCTGGCTGCTGCTATCAATCAGCTCTTTGGCTTCTTCAAGATAAATTTTTAAGATATCTTCGTCAGGCTCTTGACCTTTCCAAGTCTCTAAACGACGCCCTTCAAAGTTGTTAATAATTTCTTCGATGTAGAGTGGATCATTTTTTGCAATCGCGCTATCACCCTCTTGGGCAAGTTGTTTTTGCTCCATCAACTCTTCAGGATTGGCTTCAACAATCATCGGCACTGCAAATACCAAGTCTCGGCTTTGCACTGTACCAGCGATAACCTCATCAATTTGGTGGGCAAAGTCGCTGGCTTCAAAAGAGCGACTAAATTGTCGAACTTGCTTGAGCTGCGAGGCAATGGTTTCATGCAGCTTTTGCACCAATGAAGCGGTATCGGCATCACTCGCTAAAATACCTTTATCAATGGCATCATACACTTGCTCACCACGTAGCGCCATCTCGGCAATACTCGTTACCCCGAGTAGCTCTGCACCCCCTTTTAATATGTGCATATAATTAGCTAGTTCTTTGGTGACCGCTAAATTGCTAAGGTTATTGAGCCATTGGTTGTAGTAATTTTGTACATCGGGCTGAACGGTTTGCACTTCATCCAAGAAAATTTGCAATAGTTCATCATCTGTAGCAACTGGTTGGTACTCGATAGCATCCATCTCGGCTTGGTACTGATTTTTTGCCAATAATTTTCTTAAGGTTTCAATCGCCTCTTCATCGATATTGACGCGCAGGCCTGCTGCAATGGCGTCAAACATATTGATGAGCTGATTGTGTACGCCCATTAAGGCATCATAAATGGCTTCATTTTTGGCAAATTGCGGATAATCAGCCAGTTTGTTATAGGTAAACTGTAAGGTGCTTGGAATGATAAAATAGCTCAAACCTGCAGACGCCTGCGCAAGCCTTGCTGCCTGTTGTTCAAGCTGCTGGGCATAGGCAATAACTTGTTCATTCTCGCCAGCAAACTTAGCTTGCGCTTGCTGATCGGCAGCGAGTAAGTCATCAATCCCAAGGGCTATCAGGTCTTTGACAGTCAGTTTGGTGCTTTCATGAGGCTCAGCATTGGCATCTGTTAGCCGCTCAATCAAGTCGGCAACAATGTCAGTGTTATCTTCTACAACCGTCACATCATGATGGATTTTATGCTCATCAATGTAGGTTCGCAGTAGATCTGTGGCCTCTTGCAGGGTCAATAACTGGCGAGCCGTCAGCGGCATTTCATTATGTAATAAGTCGCCCAATACTTTTTCTACCGCTGCGCTTAAGTGATAGACATTGTTAAGTTCAATCAGGGCTGCCCCACCACGCAAGGTATGAAATGCGCGTAATATGGCATCAGGCACATGCGTTGCAGGCTCACCCAAATGCTGGGTGATAAAGTTATCAATATTGACCAATAACTCGTCTGCTTCTTCAATAAATACGTCATCAGCCACATCCATTTCACTACTGATGTCACTAATGCCACTGACATCCTGTAGCGCTTGCGTTTGTGCGGTGGCGTCACCAGACGATAGTGCCCCATCTGTGTGTGACGCACTCGGCGAGGCGGCCCCCTGCCCCATAAAGGCGGACAAGACTTGAGGGTAGCTAAAGCTGTCGCCATGTTTTTTGGCATAGCTATTAGCGACAGCTTGCCACAGTTTAATCACTGCGGGATAGTCTGTACGATTTTGGGCAAAAATCGTGATGAGTCCAGCAAATGCGTCAATGACATCAGCAACTAGATTTGAAACCCCCTCGTCTACTGTTATGGTATGATCGAGCACGCGATTGAGCATGTTTTCAATCGACCAAGCAAGCTCCCCTAGCTGATTGGCACCAACCATGCGACCTGAGCCTTTTAAGGTATGAAACCCTCGGCGGATTTCTTTTAAGGTCTCAAAATCATCGGGCTTGGCTTGCCAAGCTTGGTTAAGCGGGGCAATCGTCTCAATCACTTCATTGGCTTCTTCGATATAAATTTCTTGAATATCGGCATCGCTGACCGCATCTGTGACCATCGTTAGCTGCTCATATTCGCGAGCCACTACTTCAGGTAAGGCATGAATATCCGCTGTGGTTGATGGCGCAGTGTCGCTGGCAGCTTCATTGCGTTGAGCCATATTATCACTGTCTTCAGCCACACTAGCACTGACTGGTACAAGGCTATCTAAGCCATTCGTTTCTGGCAAGCCTGTGTTAATCGGCTGCTGCTGTAATAGATTAGTCGCTTGCAATACCGTAACCGCAGGGTCAATACTTGGCGCCCGCTGCTGCTTAAAATCTTCAACCAATATCGGCAGTTTGCGATGGGTATCTTTGATAAAGCCCACTAACGCATCACTAACCGCTAAAGTACCATCTAGCACACGGTTGAGCATGTTTTCTACTGCCCAGCACATCTCACCAATTTGATGAGCGCCCACCATACGACCTGAGCCTTTTAAGGTATGAAAACCTCGGCGGATATCTTTGAGCGCGACTAATTCACGAGTGTCCACTTCCCATACGGGAATTTGCTCACCCAACTCAGCAAGGACTTCTTGCGCCTCTTCAATGAAAATATCTCGGATATCTTCATCCATACTGTAATCATCAGCTTTGAGGGCTTGCCTCGCAACCGCTAGCGCTTGCGATTCTTGCACGCCAGTCGTTTGCGTGACAGCCGTTTGCTTGATAGGCGCTTCTGAAGCCGTAGCTAGCACTTGTGTTGGTGCTTTCATATCACTGGCAATATATTCGCCTTCATCATCGTAAATCACCGTATCTTTGCTAAAGTGCTTGGTGGGTGCTACCACTTCGGCGGCGGTTAATGGCATTTCGATTAAGCCATTAAGCAATAAATTGGCACGGTTAAGCTGAGTTTGGGTTTGATCCAAAAATTCTTCATTAACAGACTGATTGGATAAATAATCCAAAAATAGCTCAAAGCGGGCAAGCATGTCGGCGATGGCATCACTGGCTTCCGCGCTTAATACCTGTACCGAATTTTTATGCATACGGCTAAATAATAAGCGAATTTGCTCGACCAATTCTTTGGGACGTGTTAATCCTAATGCCCCAAAAACTTGAATAGTGGCAATCAATTCGTCATTGACAGTTAATTTATTTAAATCACGGGTTTGGATATATTGATTAAACGACTGTTTGATATGTTCAACATGCACGCGCGTTTGGCGCACCGCTTCATTTTGCGGATTGCTGGCATAGGCAAAATGCTTTAAGCCAATTTGGCTATCAAGGATTTCAACCGTTGACAACAACTGGCTATAAACATCTTGCAGCTGGCGTTCTACCTGCCAACTGAGTGATGACGCCATAAAGGTATCTTGCGTCATTAAGCGCACATCATCGATAATTTGCGCCATTTGGTTTTCATAAAACACCCAACCGCGATTTGCCAAACTGTTTTTGACCGATTCAAGCATCGGCAAAATGGTGAGGGGCTCATGCACTTGATAAATAATTTTTTCAAGTTTTTCTAATACTTGACTAAATAGATTATCAAGCGTGTCACTACTATTGATATCCAAGCTTGATAGCAGGACTTTAGCGTCATGCGATTTATGGGTTAACGCATTGAGCGCTAACAACACATCAACTGCCAGACGCGACACGGTAATATCAGGGGTGAGAGTCAAATCATGCGTCAGCAGCAATGACAGACTGTTTAACAGCGAAGCATAATCGGTTGGCGCAGGCTGCTCATTGATGGTTAAGTTATTGCACCACACTGCGACCAACTGCCAAAATTGACGCCAGGCAGGATTGATGGAAGCCTGGGACAAATAGCCAGCAACTTTGCTCAGTGCATCTAAATGTTCGCTATCATTGGTCTCGTTTTGTAGTAGTTGCAAACTGGTATAACGCCAGACTTTGAGTAACTCTTCGGCTTGGGCACTGTCCCATGGGTGTTTGATGTCTGGCGTGGCTAATTGGCTTAAAAATAATAAAGTATTGTTTGCAGCATCTTGGATGGGCTCATAAGTTGATGCTATGCCAAGCAGCTGCTCAAAATAAGCGATTCGGTCATTGACCCAATCGGTATGAATCTGCTGTTTAGCTTGTACTTGTTCAATGTCAAATTGCAGCAACCTCACCGCATGGCTGATTTGACTAAAATACTGCGGGGATAAAGTCTCTTGCTGAATGGCGATAGTGGTTTTATCAAGCGTTTTCGCCAGTTTTGATAAGGCGGGCTGGTTGGCAAGCGCGAGCGCACCGGTGATTTGGTGCAAATGTTGACCGATTAACTGCCACGCTGGCTGCGCGTCATGTCGTTGTAGCAACTGGTTAAGCTCACCAAATACGTCTTTTAAAACAGGCATCAACCAGTCTAAGGCGATCAAATTACGTTGTTTACTCATACCATATTCCTAGGACAACGACTGTCAAAAACGATGACGATTTTTATCGATTTTAAGGTAACTGTAACGCAGTCGTTTATTAATTTCTTATATCACTTAAAATAACTTACCCGCTGTCTGGCGTCAACTCAGGTTGATACCTTTTATAAGTTATAATGTTCACCCATTCACGCTGCGATATTTGCCAATGCTTTGAGCCAATCTAGGACAACCGTTTTGCAATCAAATAACGCACGATATCGCGCTACTCAAATTGCCGAAAATCATCAATTAACACATTGTTGCGGGCAACCAGTTGGCATTGACCTGCCTCTAAAGGAATCGGTTGCTGCGCATCTACCAAATTTTTGCTAAAAAACTGCCATTGCGATTTTATTGTTGGTATTAGCGAAAATTTATCCCTGCCAACGTCTTTAAGCTGGTGATCAAAACCACAGCGTACAACCCCTGATCTAACACACATAAGAGCTAACACGCATAAAAAGAAAGGTGGTTAAAACCACCCCTTACTTTTAGCTAACTGTTGAGTACTAAGCCTAATTAGCCATCAATCATTACCCATTAAGCATGTGCTAAAGCATCATCTGGCAATTTAAAGCCCGATACTGATTCTTGCAGCGCTGCCGCCATTTCATTAAGCTGACCGATTGAACGAGCGGTTGCCATGGTACCTGATGTGGTTTGCGAGGTAATATCTTGAATGATGTTCATGGTATTTGAAATATGACCCGCTGAGGCCGCCTGCAGACGCGCCGCATTTGAGATATTCTGAATCAATGATGCCAAGTTGTTCGATACAGTTTGTACTTCTTCAAGCGCCTCACCCGCGTCTTTTGCAAGTTTCGCACCACGTACAACTTCTGCCGTGGTTGATTCCATCGACATCACGGCTTCGTTCGTATCTGCCTGAATGGTTTTAACCAGTGTTTCAATCTGTTTGGTCGCTGTGGCTGAACGTTCTGCTAGACGCTGTACCTCGTCAGCAACAACCGCAAAACCACGACCTGCTTCACCCGCCATCGATGCCTGAATTGCTGCATTCAACGCCAGGATGTTGGTTTGGTCAGCAATGTCATTAATCAGTCCAACGATATCGCCAATCTCTTGCGATGATTCACCGAGGCGCTTAATACGTTTTGAAGTTTCTTGAATCTGGTCACGAATGGTATTCATACCATCGATGGTACGTTGTACCACTTCTGCCCCGTTATAGGCAATCGCAACCGAACGGTCCGCAACCGCAGCAGATTCGGCGGCATTTGACGATACTTGGTCAATAGACACCGCCATCTCATTAATCGCTGCAGAGGCTCCCGCAATTTCTTGCGCTTGGCTTTCAGAGGCTTGGGCTAGTTCAACTGCCGTTGCCTGTGTTTGGTCAGAGGCGCGCGCGACTCGCTCTGCAGTGACGTTAATCGCAGAAACCAGTTGACGCAATTGGTCAATCGCAAAGTTAACCGAGTCTGCAATCGCCCCTGTAAAGTCTTCTGAGACTGTCGCGTTCACGGTCAAGTCACCTTCCGCTAAATCGCCTAACTCATCAAGCAAACGCAAAATCGCCATTTGGTTACGTTCGTTTTCTTCTTGGATTCTGCGGGCACGCTCAGATTCAACTTCCATCTCATGACGTTGACGCAGCGTTTCACGCTCACCTTCTGCCTTCTCTCGAGAGGTTTTAGCATTAATCTGGCGGGTCAAAAAGTAAATTGCCCCAATGACGCCTAATACAATCAAAATAGAGGGCAACCAAATCGTCAAAAAATTATGGGCAACACTATTCTGTTGACGTACCAAAATCATCAATTGGTAGAGTCGATAAATAAATGCCAAACTAGCAACACCACCACAAATACTTGCCCAAATAATCCAGTTGATTGAGTCCCCTCTATTCAAACGATAATTACTCTTGCCAAGCCCGACCGCGACAGGGGAGTTGGTATTGGTACTTAGGGTCGAAGTTTTAGTATCCATGATATGGTAAACCCTCAATTGTTTTAATGAGTTAGAAAATTAGGTTATAACGCTGCTTCTAAATAACGCGTGTCTTGCGCCAATAAGCTTGGCATAAACACATACCAAATCTGCTCGTTTTGTCTAAAACGACCATGCGTATACTGCGCGAGCGGCGAATCGTTCGGCATCTCGATAGGCTGATATTGCCCACGACTAAAGGTTTGGATACCCAATACCTCATCAACTTGTAAGCCACTAAACAGCTTGGGTTGATCAATCACCAAAATCTTTTGATTGCCTGATTGGTAATTTAAGCCTGATGGATGTAAACCTAAGAAGTTCGACAAATTGGTAATCGGTAATAACCGTCCCCGAACATTGGCAATCCCTAGCAGCCAAGGTTTTGACAAAGGCACCGAGGTATAGGCAGGCAAAGATAGTACCTCAGCCACATCACCGAGTGGGGCTACCAAGTGGTGGCCACCTAGCGAAAACGCGACCCCTAGCCACTGATTTCTTTGGTCAAAGTGAGTACCTTTTTGTCGTTTGATACCGCGGTTAGCGAGTCTTAAAAGCTCGATAAAGCCGTTTGAGGACACGAAACCTACTCCATCACGGCGCAGATTACAGTGATTAAGGCTTCTTCTGTAATCGGCTTGCTGAGATAATCCCGTGCGCCTTGGCGCTTGCCCCAGACGCGGTCAGCTTCTTGATTTTTAGTACTGATGATGATGACAGGGATATGACTGGTTTTTGGGTCACGGGTAAGTTTGCGGGTTGCTTGGAAGCCGTTCATCTCTGGCATGACCACATCCATCAAAATCACATCGGGGAAAAACTCATTGGCTTTTTGAATTCCATCCTCGCCTGTATGCGCTTCAATGACTTCGTGCTGATGACGAGTCAAAATATCTCGAAATTTTGCCATTTCTGATGGTGAATCATCAACTACTAAGATTTTGGCCATACATTTACCCTTTTACCTAATTATTGATTGCATTAATATTTTACTGTTTTGTATTCGGTGGGAATAAAAACCCAACAGCACAACGGTTAAACTAAACACGCATCCCAAATCTACGTCTAGCTAGGTTGCAATCTGGGCTTATATTTCAGTCATATCGAGTGATTGCAGACTTTAGGGGTTAACAACAGTTGCAAGCAATGGCATGCTGTTTAGCTTCAACCTAGCGCATGAAGAAGCACAGCGCATTAAGACGCAGGACGATGACGTTCAATGGTATCAAATAGCTCTTCTTTACTAAATGGTTTGGTCAAGTACTCATCTGAGCCGACGATACGACCGCGCGCTTTATCAAACAAGCCATCTTTTGATGACAGCATAATCACGGGCGTGGCAGCAAAATCTGCGTTGTTTTTGATTAGTGAACAAGTCTGATAACCGTCGAGGCGTGGCATCATGATATCGACAAAAATCAAATCTGGGTTGGTATCCGCAATTTTTGCCAACGCATCAAAGCCATCAACGGCAGTAGTCACCTCACAGCCTGCTTTGGCAAGTAACGTCTCTGCGGTACGACGAATGGTTTTTGAATCGTCAATAATCATGACTTTTAGGCCTTCAAAATTTGCATCCATAATATTTTCCTAATGGTTGTTTCGCTACGATTTTGCTACCCATTGTCCTATAGCGATTGCTCAAAACTTTAAGTTATAGGCGTTGGGGCAACTATCAAATGATGCCTCAACCCTCAAAAGCAACTGGTACAATTTTTGACAACTAAACAAAGCTATTCTAAATAATTTTTTATAAGATATAACAAATATTTCATACAGTATAGTTACAAACCAACTGTATGGTGATATTTTTAAAATACTACCATACTTTTTTGCTGCAAAGTATGCTTAAATCGATGCACTTACCGTTCATTTTTAACATCCTATGATGATTCAGGTTTGATCTATTGACTGCTTTGTAGATTGCCCATACACCCATGTTAATATACACGGATTCCATGATGCTAGTGACACATCTTGAGATAAGCTTAGAAAAGTTTATTGCACTGGCTATTTCTACATCGTTTTATATTTTTTTAAGTTGATTGTTTGCGCTGAGGACGTCTCATTCATGATAACATCGAAGTTTATCACCAAAGTTCTACCATTAAGCCTAGCCGTGGCTAGCACTGTTATTAGTTTGAGCGGTTGCCAAAAACAGCAAAACGATAGCAAAAGCCCGTTGTCAACCCAAAAGAAAGTCACCACCGTGTCAGCCACCACGCAAATCGCCAATAACGAGATTCAGCTATTAGCCGCCGATGTCATCACCGCCAAAGCAGACCGATTTGAACCGAGCGTCACCGTGACAGGGACACTGCAGCCTTCAGACCACACAGTAGTGCAATCAACCGTGAATGCGCAAGTGCAACAAGTGCTGGCCGATGTGGGTAAAACGGTAGCAAAAGGTGAGCCACTGGTGCGACTTGATATCAGTGATAGTAAAAACCAACTCGCTCAAGCGCAAGCCGATGTTGCCGCCGCCCAAGCACAAGCCATCGTCGCCAATAAGCTTGCTGAGCGCAACAAAATTTTGCTCGAGCAAGGCTTTGTCTCACAAATAGAGTATGAGCGTAGTGTGGCAGACAGCATTGCGCAGCGTGAATCCATCAAAGCCAAACAAGCCCAATTAAGTAGTGCACAAAAAATGTTTGGTGATACCACGATTTATGCCCCTACCACGGGGATTGTCAGCAGTCGCAGCGTCAATGTCGGACAGGTAGTCACGCAAAACCAAGCCTTGATGGAAATCATTGACCCCAATAAACTTGAGTTTGCCGCCAATGTCCCTAGCGAAGCACAAACACAGCTACAACTCGGTCAAGAAGTGCCTTTTACTATTAGTAATCAAACCAATCAGTACATCGGACAAATTAGCCGTATTTCGCCCCAAGTAGATGCCGCCACTCGCCAACTGACGATTTATATCGCGGTTAAACCTTCTCAGCGTAATCGTGGACTTCGCCCGGGCATGTATACCACAGGCAAGCTTAATTATGGGGTTGCACAAGTTGGGGTATTGGTGCCGATGTCAGCGGTAATGCTGGAGTCTAAAGCTCTAGAATCTACAGCCCTCGAATCTGGAGCAAAAGGTGCGGCCAATAAATCCAGCGACCAATCCGCCACAAGTCCAACTTTAGAAGCTGGCAAGATTTTGGTGGTCAGTAAAGACAATGTGATTACCAAACAGCCTATTAAGGTACTCAAACACCTTGACGATACCAGTCAGTATTTAATTGCTGGCATCGAGCCTAACACCACAGTGATTGTGGCAAATCTCAATGCCAATGATGTGGGTAAAAAAGTCGTGCTCAAATAGCTTACTGATAGTGTTCCATTCAATCATTCTATATTGTTAAAAATTTCACTGTTAAAAATTTTGGTATTAGGAATTTGCTATGTGGCTCACCCGCGTCAGTATCAACAATCCTGTGTTTGCCGCCATGATCATGCTCGCGCTGATGGTCATTGGATTGCTGGCAACATTTCGCATGAAAGTTGAGGAATTTCCTAATATTGAATTCCCTTTTGTGGTGGTCAATACCGTTTATAGTGGTGCTTCACCTGAAGTCATCGAAACCGACATTACCAAAAAAATTGAAGACCAAGTCAATACCATCGCCGGTGTCAAAGAAGTGACCTCCGTCACCCAACAAGGCTTGTCACAAGTTATCGTGCAGTTTGATTTAAATATCCCGTCCGATGTTGCCGCGCAAAACGTGCGTGATAAATTGGCACTGGTGACCCCCACCTTTCGGGATGAAGTCACCACGCCTATCGTTGCGCAGTACAATCCTGCCGATGCGCCTGTGGTGTCCGTCACGTTTCGCTCTGACAAAATGTCGCTTCGGGAGTTATCCACTTATTTAGACAACACGGTCAAAAAACAGCTACAAACAGTCACAGGGGTGGGTCGGGTTGATATCTTGGGAGGTCGGCAGCGTCAAATCCGTGTGCTACTTAATCCCACCCAAATGAATGCCTATAAAGTCTCAGTCAATCAAATTAGCAATGCGCTACGCTCAGAGAACGTCGAATTACCTGTCGGTACTATCAATAATCAAAACCAAGAAATGGTGATTCAAGTCAACGGGTTGGTCAAAACACCCAATGAGTTTAACCAAATCATTGTCGCCCAAAATCGTTCAAGCACGGGTGCTATCGTGCCTGTGTACCTATCGCAAGTTGCCCAAGTCGTTGATGGGCAAGCTGAGGCTGAATCAGCGTCGCTACAAAATGGTCAACCTGCGGTAGCAATGGATATTATCAAAATGTCGGATGCCAATGTGATTGATGTGGTTGATAAAACCCAGCAGCGTCTGGCAGAAATCCAAGCGACCCTACCCCCAGGTGTCACCATGACGGTGGTCGCTGATAGCTCAAAAAGTATTCGTGGCTCGTTAAATAATGTGGTACGCACCTTGATTGAAGGGGCGATATTGGCGGTGTTTATTGTTTGGTTGTTCTTAGGGTCGTGGCGCTCGACCATTATCACAGGATTGACGCTGCCCATTTCGCTGCTCGGTACTTTAGCGGCGATTTGGACGTTTGGTTTTTCCATCAACATGATGACCCTGCTGGCGCTGGCATTATGTATCGGACTGCTGATTGATGATGCGATTGTGGTGCGGGAAAATATCGTGCGCCATGTGGGTATGGGCAAACATCACCGCCAAGCGGCGCTTGATGGCACCCAAGAAATCGGGCTTGCTGTGCTAGCAACGACGCTGGTGATTGTGGCGGTATTTTTACCCGTGGCTTTTATGGGCGGGATTATCGGACGCTTTTTTTATCAGTTTGGTGTGACCGTTTCCACCGCTGTGTTGCTGTCGTTATTTGTCAGCTTCACGCTTGACCCGATGTTGTCTTCGATTTGGCCAGACCCAGATGCCGCGCACCAACATGACCGACTCAATGCGCGGGTATCGTTTCGCAAGCGGCCGATTGCTTGGCTATTAGCGGGTTTTCAGCGCCTGTTAGATCGGTTGACCAATCTATACAGCCATATTCTTGCATGGAGTTTACGCCATCGTTTGATAACTGTGCTTATTGCAATTGGCTCGCTGGTTGCCGCATTTTTTGCCGTGGGGTTGGTGGGCAAAGAGTTTGTTCCGCAAGCCGATATGAATGAAATCAAAGTCAAATTTGAAACACCTGTCAATGCCAATCTTGACTATACCCAGCAAAAAGCAGCACAAGTCAACGCGGTATTACAAAGTTTTCCTGAGGTTACCAATACTTATGCCACGGTTAATGCGATGTCCTATAGCGGTAACAATCGGGTACAAGTGAATGTGTCGTTAGTACCTAAAGATGAGCGCACGCGCGGACTAGATGCCTTAAACCGTGCCATGCGTGAGCAATTGCAGCAGGTAGGCGGTATTAAAGTCACCTCAGTGGCAGCCGCTGCCATGGCAGTCAGCGGTGGTCTTAAACCGATTATGATATCCATCAAAGGCAATGATTTAAATGAGCTGCAACGCTTATCCAATGAGTTTATGCAAAAACTCTCAAACGTCAATGGCTTGGTAGATTTGGAAAGCACCCTTAAACAGCCCAAATCAATGGTCAATGTCACCATTAACCGAGAAGCAGCGAATGATGCCGGTCTCTCGATTGGGCAAATCGGACAAGCATTACGCCCGCTGCTGGCCGGTGACAATGTGAGCACCTTTAAAGATGACAACGGCAACAATATCGATGTCAACGTGCGCTTAAATGACGACAACCGCCAGACCATCTCGCAACTACAATCCATGTTCTTGTCATCAAGCCGTACGGATCAAAATGGTCAGCCGATACTAGTGCCGCTATCGCAAGTGGCGAATTTTAGTGAAACCTTGGGTGCACCGCAAATCAACCGCCGTTCGCTGTTTCGTGAAGTGGTAGTCCAAGCCAACACGGACGGCAGACCGGCAGGTGATATCGGCGCGGATATCACAAAAATCCAAAACGAAATGAAACTGCCGCCCGGTTACAGCTTTGCGGTACAAGGCTCTAACAAGGATATGGCAGAATCCATTGGCTACGCAACAACCGCGCTTGGACTGGCAATCGTGTTTATTTATATGTTGTTAGGGTCACAGTTTAATAGCTTTTTATACCCTGTGGCGATTATGGCATCGCTGCCGTTATCGCTGATTGGGGTATTCTTTGCGTTATTTTTATTCGGCTCTAGTCTTAATATGTTTTCTATCATCGGCATTATCATGCTGATGGGATTGGTGTGTAAAAATGCGATTTTGCTCATTGATTTTATTAAAGAATCTTTATCAAACGGTTTGAGCCGAAATGAAGCTATTATGCTGGCAGGGCAAACGCGCCTGCGCCCAATTTTGATGACTACCGCTGCCATGGTGATGGGGATGATACCGCTGGCACTGGGTATTGGTGAAGGGTCGGAGCAGCAAGCACCGATGGCACACGCCATTATTGGCGGGGTGATTACTTCAACTTTATTGACTTTGATTGTGGTACCTGTGATTTATACCTATTTAGATGATGGCAAACAGCGGTTTTTTCGGTTATTTGCTAAAAAGAAAGCAAAAACCCCTGCGATAAAGCGCCACGACTCACTTTAAGCAATAATTTATTACAATTTTATACAGTGTAAAGAAACTTAAGAATGAGTAGCCCAGTACAATTTTAAATTGGGTTATGCATTAATTGGATTAATTGGGCTGTGTGATTGATAGCTGTATGATTGGCAGCTAAGAAGTTTTATAAATCTGTGTAAGACACTATCATATTGGCACTCTCTTGCTTTATGATAATAGGCTCTTGATTAATGATAGAAGCCTAGCTTTGATGAGCAAAAGCAATAATAACAACTGATTTATTTTAGAGAATTTTTGGAGTTGGTGATGGAAGATAATAATAGTGGTACTAAAACCGTACTATTGATTGAGGATGATCCAGATTTAGCCGAGTTGATTAGCGAATATTTGGGCATGAATTATTATGAGGTTCAGCATGCGCCAACTGCGACAGAAGGGCTAGAGACGCTATTTAATCCTGCTAAATCCATTGATTTGGTGATTTTAGATTTGATGTTGCCGGATATGGATGGCATGCAAGTGTGTCAACGTATTCGTCAGCACAAAGATAGCCGACTGGCGCAAACGGCGATTATCATGCTGACTGCCAAAGGTGACACCACTGACCGTGTGTTGGGTCTTGAGATGGGCGCGGATGATTATGTCTCAAAACCATTTGAACCGCGTGAACTATTGGCGCGTATCCGTGCAGTCATGCGCCGTCACGACCTGCCGCTTCACCAGCAAAAAGAAGATAACTTAGTATTTGGTCGTTTAAAGGTTTATCCAGACAGCCATGAAGTGACGATTGATGATGAGCCGGTGCGTTTGACCACCCACCAGTTTCAGTTATTGCATTACTTTGCTACCCACTCAGGTAAAGTACTGAGCCGTGAACAGCTGTGGCATGCGATGCCAAACGATGACAGTAGTGATAACATCGACCGTGCCATTGATGTGCATATTTCGCGTCTGCGCGCGCTGATTGAAGACAATCCTCGTCAGCCAAAACGCATTATCACAGTGCGTGGTGTCGGCTATCAGTTTGCCACTGACCAAGTGTAAGATAGCTTGACAAATTTAACACGCAAAAGGTCATTATCTTTGGTTATTTATGCTAGCAAAGCTATTATAATAACCTGTGATGACCCACAATTTTTGGATTCTGTGTGCGATTGAGCGGCATAAAATTTAACAGTGTATTTAGCAAGTTATTTGCCAGCGTTATGCTGGCATTGGTCATTTTTGCTGGGGCAATGGTAATTTTAAGCCATTTGGTACACGATACTTCTGCCAACACCCGCCACCAAGTCATTGCCAGCCAAGTCACCCAGCAGCTAGATCCGTTACTAGTTGAGCTACGTACCGCTCAAGACCAACAAAAAAATCTCGAAACCCGTTACCTACTTGCCCTCGTACGGCGTAGTTTTAATATCTATAGCGATTCACTGAACGCCAAATTTGGTCTGTATGATGGCAAAAGTGGCGAAGCGATTATGATCATGCGTGGGCTACCTGCCACCTTACCGCCAAACCCGCCATTTTTTTTATCCTTGTTTCCTAGAGATGATCCAAAACACCCGACCGAAATTCAAGTCAATAGCCAATCTGGTTATGTGCTGTTATACCAATCAAAACTTAGTAACCGCCGTACGATTTCGCCCGCGATTAATTTACTGACAGGCACCTTGCTACTGCTGCTCATCATGTCGGGCATGTTATGGATGATTGCGCGCACCATGACATGGCGTATCAATCAGCTAAGTCGGCAAATCACCCAACTGGGTGATGGCGATTTCTCTGCCCGTGTCACACCCGTAGGCAATGATGAAATTACCATTTTGGCACGCGGTTTTAACCAAACCGCCGAGCGTATCGAAACCTTGATGAATGCCAATAAACTGCTGTTAGCGCATGCTTCTCATGAAATTCGTACACCGATTACCCGTATTCGTCTACAAGTTGAAATGATGACGATGCTGGCAAGTCAGTTTGACAAAACAATACAAGATAAAGTACAAAAACGTGCCGATGCCATCAACCGTGATTTGACGGGTCTTAATGATTTGGTGGAAAGTATTTTACTCGTCAGTCGTATGGATGCCGGTCATGCGATAGAAAAAGTAGAAGACGTCGATTTATATGAGTTAATTAAAAACGAGATTCAGCACTACCCACAAGCTACCTTTGCGGGTGGTCACGTTATCATCCAAGGACAAGCCAAACTTCTCACCCACCTCGTGCGTAATTTGCTCGACAATGCCCATCTTCATGGCGTCCCACCTGTGAGCGTACAGCTGTATGCCATTGATGATGCGGGTAATCAACTGGCAATTGATGCCCTACCAACGATGCAAGAGAATACAAAAGATACCCATGCAGAAAAACTTAACGATGCTCAAAAAGATAAAGTGGCTTTGCCCGCCCCTATAAAAGATACCACCAGTGACCCCACAAACGTCGATGACATCACCGTTGACCCTGAAATGTCATCGACAAATAGTCCCGCCGCAACGGACACAGCAGATAGCGAGGCAACTTCGAGCAAACTGGCTAACAAACAAAAAAATAAATCGTCTATTTTTTCCCGTAAAAAATCTGACGTTGTACACCTGCCAGAATTTCATCAGGTGTGTATTGCGGTTATCGACCAAGGTACAGGCATTCCTGAAGACAAACGCACCGATATTTTCAGTCCATTTGTACGGCTACAACAAGAGAAAAAAGGCTCAGGGCTCGGGCTATCTTTAGTCGCGCAGATTGTCAAAGCCCATGGCGGTAGTATTATCACTGACACACTGCATGGCCATACCCGCTTTTTGGTCACACTACCTATCACTCAATCGTAACCGCTTTTATCTCTGCCTATAGTTTTGTCACAAATTTTTTTTGCTTTTCCTCTCTATTATTCATTTAAACATACCATTCGGCATTTATTTATTCGTTAAAGCGACTAAACGCTGACGACGAGCTGTGCTAAAATTACCCTCTTTTAGCCACTGCAAAATTTTTTATTATCATGATTACCATTGATAACGTTACCAAACGCTTCCAAACCCAAGATGGCAACTGGTTTACTGCGGTAGAACCGACATCGCTCACAATCCAACAAGGCGAGATTTTTGGCTTGATGGGTTATTCTGGCGCAGGAAAATCCACCTTGCTACGCTTGATTAATTTACTTGAACGCCCAGATAGCGGCACTGTCACCATAGATGGCAAGGAGCTGACCTCGCTGTCCACCCACGATTTGCGCCATGCCCGTCAAAATATCGGGATGATTTTTCAGCAGTTTAATCTGATGGCAAATCGCACAGTGGCACAAAACATTGCCTTTGCCCTAGAGATTGCCGGTTGGGAAAAAGCGACCATCATGCCGCGGGTGATGGAATGTCTTGAAATTGTCGATTTGGTCAATCGCGCCAACCACTATCCCGCCCAGCTCTCTGGCGGTCAAAAACAGCGGGCAGGTATCGCACGGGCGTTAGCACCCAAGCCTCATGTAATGCTCGCCGATGAGCCCACCTCTGCGCTCGACCCTGCTACCACCAAATCGGTGTTAGCCTGTCTCAAGGATATTAATGACAAGTTTAACGTCACTATCGTGATTGTGACGCATGAAATGTCCGTGATTCGCAAGCTGTGTAACCGCGTTGCCCTGCTCGATAAAGGCAGATTGCTGGAAGTCGCTGACGTACATTCGGGGCAAATTCATGCCACCACACCGATTGGGCAACTGCTGATTAGTGATGATTAACGGCGCACAAACATCGTTGATGACTGGATAATCTTTTAAGTTTTAAATTGAATCGTTGGGTAATTTCATGGCAAATACATTAACTTGGCAAAGCGCGGTTGATAATCTTTTGGGGATGAAGGCAGAAATTTGGCAAGCGTTTTGGGAGACGCTAATTATGGTGGGTATCTCAACGGTTGCGTCGGTCATCTTTGGTACATTGCTCGGCGTCGCGCTATTTTTGACCAGTAAAAATCAGCTCGCCGACAACAAATCGTTGTATGCAGGACTTGGCAACTTTACCAACATTATGCGTGCTTTTCCGTTTGTGATTTTGATGATTGTGATTATTCCTGTCACTCGCCTCATTGTCGGTACAACCATTGGTCCAATCGCAGCATCGCTTGCTTTGAGTGTCGCCGGTATCTTCTACTTTGCTAGGCTCGTTGAGCAAAATCTGCGTGATGTGCCAAAAGGTATCATCGAAGCGGCGTTATCAATGGGTGCAAGTACTGGGACGATTATTCGCAATGTGTTATTGGTCGAGTCACGCTCAAGTTTGATTTTGAGTATTACTACTTTGATGATTAGTTTACTCTCTTACAGTGCGGCAGCGGGTATGATTGGGGGTGGCGGTCTCGGTGATTTGGCGATTCGTTATGGTTATAACCGCTACCAAAATGATGTGATGATTTTTATGGTGATTTTATTGGTGGTGATGGTGATTATCATCCAATCGGTTGGTAATATTTTGGCGCACCGTCTGGATAAACGTTAATTTTAGCTGATGGCTGTTTAAAAAATTGTTATTGATGGTTTTTCTAGGAATTATGAAAAAATTTCATATCCATAGGTTAACTCTCAATAACATTTTTTTTATGAGTGTGTTAAGGTAAGCTGATTGTTTTGTCCGTTTATTTTTTCATTTTTGGAGGAAGGTATGAAATTAACGCATTTATCAAGCCATATCGCGCAGCTATTAGCAACTGTAGGGGTGGCAGGGATTGCCCTAGTCGGTTGTAGCAAGCCTGAAAGCAAAACCGAAACCACAGCACAAGCCAGCACCACCACAACTACAACTACGACTACCGCAAGCTCAACGACTACCACGGCAGCAGCAAGCACAGGTATCGACCCGAACAAATCTGAAATTGTGATTGGTACTACTGTGGGCGACTTTGGTGACATGGTCAAGAACTCTGTCAAACCGCAGTTAGAAAAACAAGGCTATAAAGTCAGATTGGTTGAATTCTCTGACTATGTGCGCCCAAATAAAGCCTTAGCCGATGGCGATATTGATATCAACGTGTTCCAACACAAACCTTATCTTGATACTTTCAAAAAAGATAACAACCTAGATATCGTTGAAGCCTTCCAAGTGCCTACCGCACCGCTTGGCATCTATCCTGGTAAATTAAATGACCTAAAACAAGTCAAAGACGGTACCACCGTGGCTGCACCGAACGATCCAAGCAACTTTGCACGCGCGCTGGTAATGCTCAACGAACTAGGCTGGGTAAAACTTAAAGACAATATCGACCCACTCACTGCATCAAAAAATGATATCGCAGAAAACCTAAAAAATATCAAATTGGTAGAGCTAGAAGCCGCACAATTACCACGTGCGCGTTCTGACGTTGACTTTGCAGTCATCAATGGTAACTATGCGACCAGCTCAGGTATCAAATTGACTGAAGCGCTGTTCCAAGAACCCAGCTATGCGTATGTCAACTGGTCAGCGATTCGCACCAAAGACAAAGACACACAATGGGTAAAAGACGTGACCAATGCGTATAATTCAGAAGAATTTAAACAATACGCCCACAAAACTTTCCCAGGCTATAAATACCCAGCTATTTGGGGCGAAAACCCTGCGACACCAGCAGCTGCCAGTGCTACTGCCTCTACTGCCAAATAATGGCATAATTGGCATAAAAAAAAGAAGCATTCAGCTTCTTTTTTTTATGGTTAAAATTTATAGACAGAATCTTTTATGGTCAAAATGCGTTAATTGATTTTAAAACGCTTAAATTTTAACTAGAAATAATCTAAAAACAATAAAGCGCGTTATTCTGTGAACAGTTTATCTTCAATACTGCGACGCATTTTTTGCCCCGCTTTAAAGGTAACAACGCGGCGCGCTGTGACATGAACCATCTCGCCAGTCTTTGGGTTGCGACCTGGACGCTGGCTTTTATCTTTGATTTCAAAGTTACCAAAACCCGATAGCTTGACTTGGTGACCTTTGGTCAACGTCTCTGACAACTCTGAAAAAAAATTCTCCACAAATGCGCGGCTGTCTTGGCGCGTCATGCCCAAATTTTCCATCAAATGATTGATCATTTCTAATTTGGTTAAGGTTTTTCCTTCAACTTGCATATTCATTATCATACCCACCCTACTAAATGTTCCTATTCTAGCGATTCTAGCAAATACAGTCGATAGTTATTTTTACTTTAAAATCAAAGAAAAACATTGTATCGACTGTCATAATTTGCTAGTCCAAGATTACATACGTAGCGTTGCGTGATACTGCTCATGTAGCGCAGCGATGACAGCTTCTATTTGTGCATTAATACGCTCGTCAGAAAGCGTGGCTTCGACGTCTTGCCACACCAGTGCAAAAGCAAGCGATTGTTGGTTTTCAGGCAAAGTACTGCCGGCATACACATCAAACAACCACACATCTTTTAATAGCTCGCCCCCGACTTGTTTGATAGTGTCACGCATTGATTGCATAGCAATCGACTGGTCTACCACCACAGCGATATCACGGCGTACTTGTGGGAATTTACTTGGCGTCATGATGGTCAATGCCTGCTGGTGCATATCAATCACCATCTGTAAGTTTAGCTGCGCCACCCAAGTGGTCGGCAAATCCAAGGCTTTGGCAATCTGTGGGTGCAACTGACCCAACCAACCAATCACCTTGCCTTGATAGTGTACATCGGCACTTTGACCGGGGTGTAAAAACGGCTGCTCGCTACGTTGATAACTGATAGCGGACTGGGCAAACCGTGGGAAAACCGATTCGACGTCATTTTTTAAGTCGTAAAAATCCATCACACGGCTGTCATGATGCTGCTCTGGATGGGTACTGCCGACTGCCACCATCGCCAAAGTGTCAACTTGGTTTAAGCTTGCAATATCACTGCCATCAAAACGCAGACCCGTCTCAAACAGACGCACGCGGTTTTGTTGACGGTTTAAGTTATATTGCACACAAGGCAACAAACTAGACAGCAGGGTACGACGCATGACCGCTAAGTCACTTGAGATTGGATTGGCAAGCGCGAGTGGTGCAGCAAAATGCGCCCCATCAAACAAAGCTTCGACTTTGGCATCACTAAAACTAAAACTCACCGCTTCAAAATAACCTTGATTGACCAAGCTCATTTTTAAGTTATGCAGATCATTTTGGCGTTTATTGTCAAACAAGTTACTGGTAAACGCCGGCAGTTTGTTGGCAATATTGTTATAGCCATAAATACGAGCGATTTCTTCAATCAAATCTTCGGGCAAGGCGATATCAAAACGATGACTTGGCGGCGTGGCAACCAGATTTTCGCCTTGTAACTCGGTGCTGATTTGTAGACTATTTAAAATCTCTATGGCTTTGTCGGTGGCGATATCCGCGCCTAACAATTTGTTGATACTGACAATCGGTAGCGTCACTGGCGTACGTTTTGGCAGTTCAGCGGTGTTTTCAACCAGCGTGATTTGACCGACCCTAACCTCACTTGAGCCATTACCAAATGTTGCCAATAAATTGACCGCGCGGTCGAGTGCCAATTTTGGCAATTCAAAATCAACACCCCGCTCAAAACGCTGTGACGCATCGGTATGCAAGCCAAAACGGCGCGCTTTACTTGCAATCGCCAACTGTTTGAAAAATGCACTTTCGATTACCACTCGGGTCGTGCTATCGGTCACTGCGGTGCGAAGTCCACCCATAATCCCTGCTAACGCAATAACCCCTTGTTCATCGGCAATCACCAGTTCATCACCTTGTAAGGTGATGGTTTGCTCATTTAAAAGCTCAAGGGTTTCGCCTTGTTGGGCATGGCGCACGGTGATTGCGCCCACCAGTTTGTCTGCATCAAACGCATGCAGCGGCTGACCGAGCTCAAGTAGTACATAATTGGTGACATCCACCAGTAAATTACGTGGCTTGACGCCTGAGGCATTTAGGGCCTGTTTCATCCAATCAGGTGATGGCGTAGTGCCCGTCAGTCCACTGACCAGTTGCGCGTAATAACGTGGGCAGTCTGTGGTCTCTACGCTAACCGCTTGGCTAGCGTTGTCGGTCACAGCTGCGGTAATGTTGTCAAATGGCAGTTGAAATGTTAAATCATTGAGCACGGCAAGCTCACGCGCGATACCGCGCACACTAAAACAGTCCCCCCGGTTTGGGGTAATTGAAATATCTAGCACATGATTGTCTAAGCCAAGATAGGCTCGGATATCCATGCCAATCGGTGCATCATTTGGCAAAATTAGCAAGCCATCAACACCATCATCACAGTCAATCTCGCTACCACCGCACAGCATACCGTGCGACTCTACGCCGCGCAGTTTGCCTTTTTTAATGTTAAAGGGTTCATCCCCTTGTGCAGGTGGCAGTTTGGCGCCCACCAGTGCCACAGGTACACGCACGCCAGCGGCGACATTGGGTGCACCGCAAACGATTTGTAGGGGTGCTTCGCTATGCTCACCGACATTCACTTTGGCAACGCGCAGTTTATCAGCATCGGGGTGTTGGGTGACGTCAATCACTTCACCGACCACCACACCACTAAAGTCTTTGGCGACTTTATCCAAGCTATCAAGCTCTAAGCCTGCCATCGTCAGTTGTTCGCCAATTTGCTCAGCGCTTAAGTTTGGGTTTGCCCATTGGCGTAACCAGTTTTCGCTAATTTTCATTGTTTTCCCCTAAGCAAACTGCTTTAAAAATCTGACATCATTTTGATAGAACAAGCGCAAATCATTCACCCCATAATACAACATGGCAAAGCGCTCAATGCCCATGCCAAATGCAAAACCTTGGTATTTGGTCGGGTCAATGCCGCTATCGGACAACACTTTTGGATGCACCATACCGCAGCCCATCACTTCTAGCCATTTGCCCCCACCTGCATAAGTATCGGCAAGGATATCCACTTCTGCAGACGGCTCAGTAAATGGAAAATACGACGGGCGAAAACGCACCGTAAGTTTGCGACCAAAAAACGCCTGCAAAAACTCATGAATCAAGCCTTTTAACTCAGCAAAATTGGTCGATTCGCTAACATACAAACCTTCAAGCTGATGAAACATCGGTGAGTGGGTTTGGTCGCTGTCGTTGCGATACACACGTCCTGGACAGATGATACGAATCGGCAGGTTGCCTTTTTCCATCGTGCGAATCTGCACCGAACTGGTATGGGTACGTAACACATAATTGGCATTAAAATAAAACGTATCGTGCATGGCGCGCGCTGGGTGATGGCTTGGAATATTTAGCGCTTCAAAGTTATAGTAGTCGCTCTCAACTTCAGGACCTGTTGCAACTTCAAAGCCTGCTTGACGGAAAAACCCTTGCATACGCTCAGCGGTCATGGTGACAGGGTGCAAATTACCCGCTTGTTGTCCACGTGCAGGCAGGGTGATGTCAATGGATTCGCTGGCAAGTTTGGCAGCCAAGGCTTTAGCTTCTAAATCGCTTTGCGCTTGTTGTAGGCTATCATTGATTTGGGTACGTACTTGATGCAGCATACCGCCGATGGTCTTTTTGCCGTCGGCATCGAGTCCGCCCAGCTGTTTCGACCATGTAGTAAGGTGACTTTTTTTGCCGGTTAAAGTCACGCGGATGTTTTGTAGGTCTTGGGGGTTTTGTGCGGTACTGATTAAGGCTTTGGCATCGTTGATAAATTGGGAAAATTGGTCTTGGGTGATATCGGTTAAATTTTCAGAATATTGGATAAGTTTGTCAGTCGTTATTTCTGTCATGAGCGTTGCAATCTTGGTTATCAATAGTGATAGGCATTTTAACTAAAATATGGCGATAAAAAAAGCCATTAAGCTTGCACTTAATGGCTTTTTGAAAAATCGCTTTAAAACAAATTAAGCAGCCAGTGCTTGTTTTGCTTTTTCTGCCAACGCCGTAAAACCTTGCGCATCATGCATAGCGATGTCTGCTAATACACGGCGGTCGATTTCGATGCTGGCTTTTTTCAGACCGTTGATCATACGGCTGTAGCTTAAGCCATTTAAGCGCGCACCCGCGTTGATACGTGCAATCCACAGACGACGGAATGAACGTTTTTTGTTACGACGGTCACGATACGCATATTGACCTGCTTTGGTAACTGCTTGTACAGCAACACGGAAAACACGAGAACGCGCACCGTAATAACCTTTTGCACGAGCCAATACTTTTTTATGACGGCGATTTGCCTGTACACCACGTTTTACACGAGCCATAATTTACTCCTAAAGTTTTGTAATATCAGTTGATTGAATACCTATAAATTATAGGTAAGGACACATACGGTAAACACGTTTCTCATCAGACACGTGTACCAATTTGCATCCACGTAATTGACGGATACGCTTAGGAGATTTTTTGGTCAAAATGTGGCGTTTGAATGCTTGTTTGCGTTTGATACCGTTACCAGTTTTTTTAAAACGCTTGGCAGCACCACGGCGAGTTTTTAATTTCATGATAGCCTCTTGTTCGTTTTTGACAAAGATTAAACATCTTTATCAAGTGAAGTTAACCTGTTTGTCAAAAAATCCTCATCACACTGGATTTTTTGCCTTGAGGTGGGAGGCGGTATTTTATCAAAAATCATTCGTGAATGCACGCTAATGTTATCACTAATTTTTCTTTGACATCTATTTTATTGATGTTACTTTAATATTTCTCTACTATAATAGATAAATTATTATTAAGGGCTGTTTGTAGAATACTTAAAAAATCAATGATATTAATTATTTAAAAAAGATGACTTAGTAAATCTATCACGAGATTACATTAATTAAGTTAACAACTTAGTTTATGAAAACTGCGGTTAAATTGGCTAAAAGTGATAAGTGAGCCCTATTTTGGACACAGTTCGCGTTAGTTTGTTTAGCCTTAAGGTATTTATCGGGCTCTTAAGCTTCTGAAAAGTTTAATGTGTAATACTCTTTCATCTTTATCAACATCATGAGGTTAGAATTCTTGTCAACGTTAAGCACAAATATTGAAGTTGCCCATTTCGTGTTTGAGACCGTCATGCGCGTGCGCAATACCGAAATTGGATTAGCACAACATTTAACGGTTGAAAATTTGGTGGCATTGCTTACCGAAGCCCGTTTTCGTTTTTTATATTCAAAAAGCATTAAGGAGGTTAATGCTGAGTACCAAGGCTTGATCATTAATCATATCGACACCCAAATCCTTGATCGGGCAAGGGCGCGTGAAGAACTGTTGTTTGAGGTTGGCGTGCAGCATTTAACCGATTTGGGTGGTGATTTTGTGTTTAAAGTCTCGCGGATGTTTGATGGGTCATTGGTGGCGTATGCCAAAATGGGCTTTGCGGCGTATGACTATCGTCAAAGCCAAGAAATCCCGTTATCAGCTACCATCAAAGAAGCCTTAGATGTGAAACCCTTTGAGATTTAGGGCTTGATGAATTATGATAAATGCACGCATCGCTTGATGGGTGCTTTTTTTTGGTTAGGGCTTGCATAGTATGATACAGGGCGTGAATATGGATTGGCTAGATACACTAAAATTTGATGACAATGGGCTTATTCCTGCAGTCGCTCAAGATTTTTATACAGGGCGCATTTTGATGATGGCATGGATGAATCGCGAGTCATTACGTTTGACTGCCGAAAAAATGCAAGCGGTGTATTGGTCACGCTCTCGCGGTAAATTATGGCACAAAGGCGAAAGCTCTGGGCATTTTCAGCAAGTCCATGAAATCCGCTTAGACTGCGATGCTGATGTGATTGTGCTGTCAGTCACCCAAGTGGGTGGGATTGCTTGCCATACGGGTCGGCAGTCTTGTTTTTATCGTCTGCTTGCCGATGACCACGGACAGCTACAATGGCAAATTACTGATGCGGTCATCAAAGATCCTGATGCGATTTATGGTAACAACGCTAAATCGAATCATGAACACTCGCAGCTTGCAAGCCATCCGACACAACCAGGCAATGCGACACAATCCCCTACGACGTCAGCGGATATTTTGACTGCGTTAGATGAAGTATTGCTTGGGCGTAAAGATGCCAATCCTGATAGCTCATACGTAGCAAGCTTATACCATAAAGGTATCAACAAAATCTTAGAAAAAGTCGGTGAAGAAACCACTGAAGCCATTATCGCTGCCAAAGATATCAACATTGCCAACGATACTCCTTATGAGACCATCGCCGATGATACCGCGGTGAAAGATTTGGTATATGAAGTTGCTGATGTTTGGTTTCATACAATGGTCACATTGGCATGGTTTAATATACCGTCTTGGGCTGTCACCAATGAATTGGCAAGACGTTTTGGCTTATCGGGTATCGACGAAAAAGCCGCACGTCAAATCTCTTAAGTAATAGCCCTTAAGTGAGCGCTACTAAGTAAACGCCACTAAACAGTCGATAAGTCCTGAGTATTGCTCGCTAACAGTGCAAAAAATTCGCCGTGTTTCACACCGTTTTTTGCACTGTTATGCCAACGCAATGGTTATGTGTTACACTGCAAATTCATATTGTCCTCACCCCTATTGTCAAGGTTAATCAAAGGATATTCTCATGGGTAGTTTCTCAATCACACATTGGTTAATTTTACTGGTTGTTGTTGTGGTCATTTTTGGCACTTCAAAACTGAAAAATGCCGGTAAAGATTTGGGTGGTGCCGTTAAAGGCTTTAAAGATGCGGTCAAAGATGAAAACGAACAGCATCTGAACAAAAACCGTGTCCTTGAACACGAAAAAGCTGAACTCCATACCACGCAGACCCAACAAGATAAACATAACGTTTAAACCCTAGTCGTTACTTTTTCTTTGGTTTTTTAATCCCTAACTGCCACGGTTGTTATGTTTGATATAGGTTTCTCCGAACTACTGTTATTTGGGGCGATTGCACTGATTGTGCTGGGCCCTGAAAAACTCCCCCAAGCGGCGCGTACTGCAGGTCAGTGGTATGCCAAATTCCGCCGTACGGTTGCAACACTGCAGTCAGAAATTGAAGCTGAGCTTGACCTTGCCGAAACGCGCAAGCAAATGCAGCTTGAGCTGGAAAAAATCCGCCAAGCTGAAGTAGATATGAAGCGCGAGATGGAAGCGCTTCGCAGCAGTGTGAGCGAACTACAGCAACATGGCAAAGTTCCTTCGATGCAAGCTCACAATACCCAGTCGGCTAATACAACCCCTAATCTTGGTCATGATACTAACGCAGTTAGCCTACCCCCTGAACCACTCAGCCATGAACCTTCCAATCATAAGCCACCTAGTCATTTAGCTGAGCCAACAACGGATACCACCGCGCTGTTACCAAACAAGCCACTAGATAATTCACTAGACAAACCATCTGACGAATCTTATCTGACAGAAACCAAAGCAGACGATTATTTGCTAGGTCTAGAGGCTGATGTCGAAGCCGATGAAGTGGCTAAAGACTTACATGAAGCGCTATTTGCTGCCACTGAGCCAATGTATTATCGTTGGTTTTTGCTCAGTGATTATGACCGTGTCAGACGTCTTCCCAATCCACCGTTTTTACCCAATTATCAAGCCGATCCGCTACTGCACCAATTGCCAAGTTTGGGTGGAGTTGCCCAGTGATTAAGCTTATCAAAACCAAAAAAACGCCTGAACAATTAGCCATTGAACAAGCTAAAGATGATAAACCATCGCAAGACAACACTTTAGTAGATATGCCCATCACTGAACATTTGATTGAACTGCGCCGTCATTTGATTCACGGTTTTGCGGCAGTTTTGGTGATTTTTTTGGCATTGGCGGGCTTTTCGCGGGAAATCTACGATATTTTTTCTGCCCCGTTAACGGCGTTGTTGCCAGTCAATTCTTCTATGATTGCAACGGATATCACCTCGTCATTTTTGGCACCGATTAAATTGACGCTGTATCTGGCTGTTATCTTGGCGATGCCGTATATTTTGTACCAGATTTGGTCGTTTATCGCACCAGGGCTATATAAGCATGAAAAACGTATCGCCCTACCCGTGCTATTGTCATCGGTGATTTTGTTTTATCTGGGGATTGCGTTTGCTTATTATGTCGTGCTCAAAAGCGTGCTAGCTTTTTTTATCAAATTTTCCCCCGACAATGTGCTACCGATGACCGATATCGAAAGCTATCTAAATTTTGTACTCAAGCTGTTTTTGGTGTTTGGGGCAACCTTTGAGATTCCTGTGTTGACGCTGCTACTGGTGCTGGCTGGGGTAGTGACGGTGGATAGCTTGGCGCAAAAACGCCGTTACATCATCGTGGGTTGTTTCGGTATTGCGGCATTGGTGACACCGCCAGATGGGCTATCCATGATTATGCTAGCTATCCCGATGTGGTTATTGTTTGAACTCGGTCTAGTTATGGCACGGGTATTGGTTAAAGAAAAAGCGTTATTACAGAACAACAGCTAATCTGGCTGGATAAAGCTAAAATCGAATCAACCTCTCATTCATCCCCACTTAGTAAATAAAGGCTAGTAAATAAAGGTTTAGTAAATAAAGGAAACTGAGCAAAACTTGCCAAATTTTGCTAAAATAGCTCACTTTTCTGTTAGCAATGGCCTTATGTCAAACCCCAGCATTATTCCCACCCAATCCCCTGTTCACAGCCTGACCCAACGCCCAACGGGTGAGCAGCAGCAGGCTGTCGATATGGCACTTACACGCCAGTCGTTTAAGGTGGTAGCGTATGCCGGCGCAGGTAAGACCACCACGCTTAACCTGATTGGCAATCAGCTACGTGGTCGCGGGATTTATTTGGCATTTAACAAAGCAATTGCTTCAGAAGCCCAACGTAAATTCCCCCACCATGTCGACTGTCGCACTTTCCACTCATTGGCATTTCGTCATACCGCTCGCGATATCACTGCAAAGCTGCAACTACCGCGTTTTTCTCCCAGTCGCCTTGCCTCAGATTTGGGGTTGACCCCTGTACAAGTCAAACGCCAAATTGAAGGCAAAAGCCAGTTTGTGACCTTAACGCCAGAGCGACAAGCGCGATTTGTGTCCGATGCGGTGAGCACGTTTTGTAGTATCCATGCCAGTTACCCTGCGCCGCGCCATTTGCAGTTTCCTGACTGGTTGGTTGCCAGTGAAGCTGAGCAGCTGCGCGACACCTTATACCCGTATGTAGAGCGCCGCTGGCAACAGTCGATTGACCCGCGCCACCCTGCGGGGATTGGGCATGATATTTACCTTAAACTTTGGGCGCTATCCAAACCGGTAATTCCTGCGGATTTTATCTTATTTGATGAAGCGCAAGATGCCGACCCCTTGATGATGGGGATTTTGTCCAATCAGCCCAACCAAGTTATCTATGTGGGTGACGCGCATCAGCAAATTTATGAATGGCGCGGCGCTGTCAATGCCATGAAGCGCCTGCCGCTACCCCAAACCTTGCTCACCCAATCGTTTCGATTTGGCGACCAAATTGCTGATGTGGCGAATGGGTTTTTAAAAGCGCTACAAGAAGAGGTACCACTGCGCGGCAATCCTGCGATGGCGTCTACCTTAGGCAAAAGTATGGTGCATGGTCAAAAAGATGCCATTCTTTGCCGTACCAATGCCAGTGCGATGGTCAATCTGTTATCTGGGCTTAAAATGGGACATAAAGTTGCGCTACAAGCCGATACAGACCGTTTACTCAAATTTAGCCAATCTGCCGAACGTCTAAAAAAAGGACAAGCGGCGTATGGTGTGCCTGAGCTTGCCTACTTTAACAATTGGCGCGACGTGCAGGATTATAGCGAGACGAGCGAAGGCAGCGATTTAAAAACCCTCGTCAAACTGGTCGATGAACATGGCACCGAAACGCTAAACCAGGCAATCAATAGCTTGACCACACTGGACAAAGCCGACTATATCATCTCTACAGCGCATAAAGCCAAAGGGTTGGAATGGTCACGGGTGCAAATTGACAATGATTTTTATTATGATGTGACTTCTCAGGCGGTAAAAATCTCCCCCGAAGAGTTGCGACTGCTGTATGTCGCCTGTACGCGCGCCAAGGTAAATTTGGATATTTTTAATATTCAAGATTTGATTCACGGACTCAAAGATAAAAAGGTGATTTATGGCTAGTCACTTATCGCAGTTTAGCCCCGATTTTACCCAGCCGCAAATTGTCCTTGCGCCGATGGAAGGATTGACCGACCCATTGATGCGGGATGTTTTAACCAGTATCGGTCATTACGACTGGACGGTGAGTGAGTTTATTCGCGTCACCCAGCACGTCCTACCCGCGCATGTGTTTTACAAATTTGTACCCGAACTTTTGCATGAAGATGGTTTAAAAGGCAAAACCATTCACGGCACGCCAGTACATGTACAGTTACTGGGCAGTGAGCCTGATTTGATGGCAGATAATGCCGTCAGAACGGTCGAGCTTGGTGCGTTAGCCATTGATATTAACTTTGGCTGCCCTGCTAAAACTGTCAATAGTCACCGCGGTGGCTCGGTGTTGCTCACCGAACCTGAAACCTTGTATCAAATCATCCATGCAGTACGACAAGCCGTGCCATCAGATACGCCTATATCAGCAAAAATCCGACTCGGCTATGAAGATACCTCACTCACCCAAGAAATCGGCGATGCGGTGCAATCAGCCAATGCCAGTTGGCTGACCATCCATGCCCGTACCAAAACCCAAGGCTATAAACCCCCAGCCTATTGGGAGTTAATCGCGCCCCTAACACAGCGGTTAAGCTTACCGATTATTGCCAATGGCGAAATTTGGCAGACTGAGCAAGCCATGCGTTGCCGCAAACAAGCCAACACCCCACATATCATGCTCGGACGTGGTGCGGTCACTCGACCTGACTTAGTCAATCAAATCAAAGCGATGGATAAAAATGACACAGTAAAAAACATGGCTTGGCAAGACTTGCTCAAGCTACAAATTGCGTTTTTGCAAGGACATGCCCGTAGCGATAATATGCTGGTGGGACGTTACAAACAATGGCTTGGCATGTTGACCCAGGGCTATGAAGAAGCCAACGAGCTTTGGCAAAACGTAAAAAGGCAAAAACAGCTTAAGACCATTGTTGCGATGTTACAAGCACAATCCCAAGCTGGCGATTGCTCATAGCAAATTAGCTCAATCGTATCGCTAAATAAAACAACATCAGTGGACAGGCGAGGCTAAGCGACCAAATAATTGAGCGAAAAGTTGCCCAATTGGCAATATACGCCAACCCATAAATAATCCGTAATATCACATACAACCACGCCAACTGCGTCACCACTGACAGCGGTACAAAAAATAGCAATGCCACAATCACCGCTGCCAAAAATACCGGCAAGGTTTCATAACTATTTTGCTGGGCGGCATTGGCACGCGCTGCCGCGCCCGTTTGTTTACCCAAAAACTCGCGCGGATTGGCATTGTCTTTGCTTTTAAATCCGCCAAAGAGCTTTGCCAATATCGCAAACACCAAGGGCAATAAACTGGCAACCATCATTGCCAGCACCACGCTGCTATTGGTGGCAGGGACAGCACTTAAATAGGGAAACATGCCGTTATTCCCTACCCTTTAACCGTTTTATCAGTCATTTCACTAGAGGTATCATCAATGATTTCATAGTCATGGGTGATTTTGACACCGCCATTTTCTAGCATACGACTGGCTGAGCAGTATTTTTCTGCCGATAATTCGATGGCTTTTTTAACCTGCGCTTCTTTGATAGCACTACCTTTAACTACAAAATGTAAATGAATATCAGTAAATACTGCAGGAATCGTGTCGGCACGCTTAGCCGATAGCTGACACTCAACATCGCTCACCGCCTGACGGGCTTTTTGCAAGATACTTACCACATCATAACTGGCACAGCCGCCAAGCCCCATCAAAACCATTTCCATGGGTTTGGCACCCAATTTTTCCGTTGAATCCATGATGATTTTATTGCCGTTTTCGGTCACGGCTGCAAAATTAATGTCTTCGTTTTTTAACCAATTTACCGTTGCTTTCATACTATCCCCAGATGCTTATAATTTTTAAAAAAATATTTTGTATAAAATCAAGCGATATTATGCGCTTTTTATGTCCGTGAAACAATTTATAGCAAATAAACATTACACTTTTGACATAAAAACTGGTTTAATAGTGGGTAATAAAGGCAGTGATTACATTGTCCATGTTTTTTAGCAAAAATAATAAAATAAGCGTCTGTTGGTAGAGATGGGTTTATTCCCGATGATTTGATTGACCAAAACTTTAATAATGGTCTGCAAGGATGTGTGTAAACCTTGTGACCCAAAAAACTTGATAATGTGATTGCCTGCCAATTTTAACCATTAAATTGAAGGTAATCGTCATGATTGATGCAGACGGCTTTCGAGCCAACGTAGGTATCATCTTGGCAAATACACACGGACAAGTACTGTGGGCAAAACGCGTGGGTCACGATGCTTGGCAGTTTCCACAAGGCGGCATTGATTTTGGTGAAACGCCACTAGATGCAATGTATCGAGAATTGTGGGAAGAAGTCGGACTGTATCCTCAGCATGTCAAAGTGTTGTCACAAACCCAAAATTGGCTTCGTTATCGGTTGCCAAAACGTTTTGTACGACAAGGACAATATCCTTTGTGTATTGGACAAAAACAAAAATGGTTTTTGCTCCAGCTAGATGAGAACAATGTAGAACATATCCGTTTTGATACGGCAAAACCTGAATTTGACCGCTGGGAATGGGTCAGTTACTGGTATCCACTTAACCAGGTGGTGGCATTTAAACGTAATGTATATCGCCGTGCCTTGTTTGAGTTATCACCGCAGTTGCCACTCAAAAAAGAATTGTTACTACCCAAAAACGTAAAAATTCATTCATATTAAACCTAAACAAATAAATCCAAAAAAAGCTCACTTCGGTGAGCTTTTTTATGGCCTATTGTCTAGTACTGCCCCATTCCAGCCAATAAAAAACCCTTCGCAGTTGCAAAGGGTTTTTGATAATAAGCGATTAAACTTATTTTTTGTTACGACCTGCAAATGCGCCGAAACGTTTGTTGAAGCTTGCCACACGACCTTCGTTTTGGGTTTTACGTTGTTCACCGGTATAGAATGGGTGTGAGGCACTTGAAATATCGAGTGCAACGTATGGGTATTCTTTACCTTCGTATTCGCGAGTTACTTTTGATTTGATAGTAGAGCGAGTTAAAAAGTAAACGTCAGCGTTAGTGTCGTGGAATAAAACTTCTTGATAAGCTGGATGGATATCTGCGCGCATGGTTAGGTCTCTAGTCATTATCCTGCCCTTTGGTCTGCAGTTAGTATGCTTGGCGTGAATGTTTATTTTGTTAAAAATTCACCCAAACACCCAACCGATTAAAGCCAACACAGGATGGATTGATAAAATTGGAAGCCGAATTTTACTAGATTTGCTTTATTTTTGCAAGTTATTTCCACTGCAGCCATTTTGTGAAGCTTGTATTTTCACTCGCTAATAGCGTCCATATTTGCGGTTGTTTAACATGCGCGTCACTCACGGGTGGCACTTCAAGTACCAACAGCTCATCACGGCGAAATACATGACACACGGCAGGGTCTTCACTAATTGTTTGGGTTTTAGCAGTGGCTTTGAGCCATTTTTCGCTCGCCTTTAACCCATCAATTGCCACGATGACGTCATTAGCAGAAATCCCTGCAGCGGCGGCTTGGCTATTTCGCACAACACGTTGCACTTTTAACCCAGTAGGCTCGCTCATATATTTCATGCCCCAAGTAATATCATCGTCTTTTTGTTCAATACTCACACCCTGTTCTGACAACAGTTCAAATAGCGGTAATTCTGTCGTGCCGTCGATATAATTGGCTCTAAAATCTTGCCAAACGTCTTTGGGTAAGCATTCATTCATGACGTCATCTAGATTGGCGTCCGTCATACCAAAACGGCGATTATCTTGGGCTTTGGCTTTGTCATAAAAAACTTTTATCACATCAAAAATACGTTTGCCATGGTTTATCAAAGTCAAGTCTAAACATAACGCCACTAGCGCGCCTTTGTTGTAGTAGCTAATCCCGGCGTTGGCGGTGTTCTCATCGCTACGATATAGCTTTATCCACGCATCAAAACTTGATTCTGCCACGCTTTGCAAGGCGCGTCCGTGGGTTTGATAGTAGCGATTGATTTGTTCGGCAAGTAGCTTTAGATAGCTATGTTGCGAAATAACCCCGCTTTTTTGTAGCATAAAATCATCCACATAACTGGTAAATCCTTCAAACACCCATAGCAAGGTGGTGTAAGTCTCTTGGTTAAAGTTGGCGGTTAAAAAGACTTCGGGACGCACGGTTTTAACCCACCACGCATGGAAATATTCATGGCTACACAAGCCCAAAAAGCGTTGATAATTCTCGCTTGGCTCAGCTTGTTCAAAAAATGTGGGTAGGTCATCTCGTGGGGTAATCAAGCTGGTACTGGCAAGGTGCTCAAGCCCGCCATAGTCGCTTGAAGTTGCCATGGTCATAAACAGATAATCATCAAACGGCGTATCACCAAGCCAATCAACATAGCTTTGACAAATTTTGCTAAGGTCAGTTTCTAGCCGTTCAAGGTCGCTGTGCTGCACGCCAGAAATCACAAATCGGTGGGGAATGGTGTTTTCGCCACTTTTTACATCGAACCAAAATTCATCTTGCTCAGCAATTTCAAACGGGCTGTCAGTAAGTTGCTCGTAGTTGTCGGCAGTTAGCTGATAGATGGTTTGTTTGGCTTGCTGGTGCATTTTTTCCGGTAAGGCGGTAGCTAGGCTGACTTCCACACCGTTTACCTCATAAAAGTCTTGCGGGCAAATGAGTTCGGCTTTAATCGCTTGGTTTTCTTGCCCTTGTACCGCTAATGCTAGAGAGGTGAAGTTGCCGTACAGGCGAGTTTCATCGACATATGCCCCACGCACCGATAAGTCATAAGCATAGACTTCATAAGTGACGCTAATGCGGTCGCCTTGTTTGGCGTGGATTTGCCAGTGGTTTTTATCGAGTTTTTTAAGGCGTTGATTGTTCTTGGCGTTGGGGTCATGGATGGTGGCAGTGACTGCCGTAATGTGTTTGCTAAATTCTCGAATCATGTAACTGCCCGCAATCCAAGCAGGTAGCCAAACGATTGGGTTGTCGTTGTCTGCAGTAAACGCAAGCGTGACATCGACAAGGTGTTCACGGAAGCGTTTAAAGTCGAATTGATAATGAATTTTGTTCATGATATTTTCTTTTTCAATTTTACGAAATTTTGAATAGATGCTAGGATAAAACAAAATTTTAACCCAAATTTTGTTTTTAGACCGAATTTTCTACAGGCAATCAACGATGAATTATTACAAATTGGATTTTTTCTAAGTTTTTTAACTTAGGAAAAATCTATTATGCAAAAACTTGAAAAAACTCACAAAAAAACCAAAGTTCAATATCGCAGTTCTGGGCGTAAGAAAATCTATTTTCCGTGGGAAAGTTGTCGTTATCCAAATTTACGCAATCAGATTTATAGCTACTTTAGAACGCAACAAGAACGCTCATTTCATTATTTGCACAAAGCGGAATATTGGGACTATAACATCAAGCTACGCCCCAAGCGTGGTAAGCATTTACCGCATATTTGGGATGACAAACCAACTTATGCGTTCAAATATGCAAAAAGTTGGAAACACAATTCTAAACGCCGTCATCAATGGTATCGTGAAAAAGATGGGTTTCGTGAAAAAATGCAATCTGATTACATTTTAACAGATTGATTTTGAGGATTTGCAACTTTATAATAAAGACAAGGAGTGGGCTAACGGTTTCCCGAAAGCCCCAGCGTTTTAGTTGTTCCAGCAACTGCCACGCTGTCTTGCGTCCGTCTAATAAGCGTTACTGCTTAACAGCATTAGGACAACAAGAACGATGATGATTAAACAGCGTTTCATCGTTCTTTACTCCGTTAAGTGTTAAGTCCAAGCTTAACGGCTCGTTTAGCATAACGTCACGCCAAACTCTGCTATTATATTTTTATGCTTGCAAAAAAGCCATATCAAAGCGATATGGCTTTTTTCATTTATAAATCCCCAAATTTCAACTTATCATGCCAATGTTTGTAATCGGGCATGACTCGTGCCACCTGCGCCCAAAATCGTGCCGAATGATTGGGCTCAATCAGATGACAAAGCTCATGCACTAACACATAATCCGCGCAGTCTGGCGGGAATTGCGCCAGCCAAACGGACAAGCGAATGGTTTTGGCTTGGGTGCTACAACTGCCCCAGCGGGTTTTCATGGTGTAGGGCGTGATTCTGTTGGCAGATTTGCCTACTTTGTCTTGCCAAAACGCTTGGCGGTTTTGGATAAATTGAGTGAGCCAAAATTTATAAATATGGCGTAAGGTTTTGGCAACATCCAATCGCGCCAGCTCGCTTGGTTTTATGTGGTGTTTTAACAATAATTCTCTGACTACAACCTGTTGCCCTTCAAAATAAATGTTGCTTTCAAGGGTCAAATTTGCCAAGTCTTTGACATCATTGATATAAGCAAGTTTTTTGGGTTTAAGTTCTTTGAGTTTTCGTTGTTTTTGCTGACAGTCGATTGCCCATGCAAGGCGATGTTCAAGCGATTGTATCAGCAAATGTTGTGGCATACGCATGGGGTAAGACACGCTGAGCAAGCTGGTAAACGGTGCTTCATCAATCGATTTGATACGAAAGTTGATATGTTTGACCCGTTTGCTTTCAATCGCAAGTTTGATACCTTGCTCAGCGTAGGCGGTGAGTACAGTTTGCATAAATTTTAGCAATTATTGACGCAAGTAATGCTCAAAAATCGCACCAAAGTCATAATTACGAATGGTCTTTAAACGCTCGCCATAGGCATTTTCTACTTGTGCGACAGTTTGGTTGATGACATCAGGCAAATTAAGCACCACCTTTTCTGACAGTTCGCGTAAGCTAAATATATTGGTGACGGTATTAAAGGATTTTTCTAGCACCGTTTCTTCATGGGCAATGCGTTTGCACTCCTCGCTAATCGCAGTCAGCGCCTTATATATGTCGCGGATTTGCTCGATTTGATTTTTGTCGATATCAATCGAAAACGCCATACCGCCCAAGCTAAATTTTAGCTCAGCGTCCATATCCATCGTGCCTGCCGTCTCAATCATGATATTGGCGGGCTGAAAATTGCGGTACGGATAGCGTTTTAGCAGGCGTTTTTTACTGGTCGCCGACTGACCGTCAAGGTGGATAAAGGCGACATTGGTAAAGCAATATTCGTCCATTTTTGACTTAATCACAAAATAAATCCGCTCGTTATCTTCATGAAAAATATAGTCATCAATATCAGTTTGGTTAAACTGACTCGCTGGGATGATTTTACCGATGTCACTCAAACCCAATGCATCTGAGGCAAGATTTTTAAACATAGCCACTTCCTGTTTTATCCATAAAAATTGTTAAAAACGCTGTCTGTGCGAAAAACTGTTTTCGATAACATAACACAAATATCACATTGGCAACATAGATGTCATGCTGATTACTGGCTATGATAGCGACATAACACTGATAATAAAAAATAAATGAAAATTAAGGAACAAAAATGAAAGCCAAACCAACATCTAGCAATTTGACCGATATTGATTCGGATAGTTTTACTGTGCAATTGGATGATGAATCCTTGTCATCGAGCCATATTGAAGCGGGTGAAAGTGGTTTGACCGCGATTCATCGCCAAAATATTGATGAGCAGCGGATTGATGAATTACTGGTTGAAGATAGCTTTAGCGAAGACGACTATCCGACCATTAGTGATATCGCTGACCCTGATGCCGCAGATGAAAGTTATAAAGACTGATTTTCTGTACTGAAATTTTTTGTATTTAAATGTCAAAAATAAACGCCAAAAAGGTTGGTAAGTTACCAACCTTTTTTATTGGTCATCTGTTAATAAGGCTCGCTATTAATGCGCTTAATAATCCGTTTTAAGCCCAAGCTTTAACAATAAGTATTAATACCATCCTTGCAGATTTTGTTGCCACGCTTGCACATGTGGCAATGCCAATGATTCAAACAAGTCAATATGCGCAGCATCCACATTGAGTGCAGGGATATAATGATAGTCCCCACCGCCATTGGACTGGAATGTCTGTCGATTTTCGACTGCCAACTCTTCTAGCGTCTCTAGGCAATCTGCCGAAAATGCTGGACTTAGCACTTGTACTGACTTGATGCCTTGCTTGCCCCACTCGGTTAAGGTAACATCCGTATAAGGTTTGACCCATTCTTGCTTACCAAAGCGCGATTGAAAACTACATTCCCACTCATGACGCTCAAGCCCCAGCACTTGCGCCAAATGCGCTGCCGTACAGCGACAACGTCTGGCATACGGATCGCCTTTTTGCTCATATGGCTCTGGAATCCCGTGAAAACTCAATAGCAGTTTTTCAGGTTTGCCATGTTCAGCTTGGAAGCGTTTGACGCTCTCAGCCAAGGCTTGGATGTATTGCGGATGAGCAAAATAATCTTTGACAAAGCTAATGCTGGGTAAATTACGCTGCTTAAGCCCCCATTTGGCGACGACATCAAACACCGCGCCAGTGGTTGAACCGGAAAACTGCGGATAAGCTGGCAACATCACGATTTGTTCTACTTTTCTGGCAGTTAGCGCCGATAGCACATCCGTTAACGCAGGTTTGCCATAGGTCATGGCAGCATGGACGCTTACTTTGCAAGGCAGTTGCTGTTGGTCAAAACGCTGCTGCAACAAGTCCACTTGGGCAAGCGTGATTTTACGCAGCGGGGAGTCGCCATCCCACACGCTAGCATAGGCTTGGGCAACCCGTTTGGGGCGACTGCGTAGCACAAACAAGTTTAAGATGATTTGCCAAATAAACTGCGGAATTTCAATCACGCGCGGATCGGACAAAAATTGTTTGAGATAGCGGCGCACCGCTGCTTCAGTCGGCGCATCGGGTGTTCCCAAATTCACAAGGACAACGGCAATTTCAGGTGGATTGCTTGGCTTCATAATTTGTCTTTAATCCAAAAAATCATAAAAAAGTGGGGTTAAGATTAGCATATTTACTAGAGCGCGCGTACTGGATAATCACCTGAAATTGCTCAATTATTGCATTTTTAAGCTATAGTTGAATCAATGACAACCTATCCCACCCATGACCAATAGCGCATCCACTAGGCGAGAATTTTGTTCAGAGGATAAGGGGCTTTTAGCAGGACTTTTACTTTTAAAGATTGCGTTTTGTGAAGGACTGCTAGCCGATTCACCATCTGCTTGGTGGTTATGCTGCTTGGGCTGTTGGTGCTGTTGGTTTTGATAGTGGTTTTGGTGGCTGTTTGGATGGCTGACCATCGTGTCGCTTGTGACTTTCCTAGCATTAGCAGCCAAAACCGATGTTGGCTGATGAAACGCCAAATACGTCAATGCCAAAAATCCCGTGAGCGCCAATCCTGTGAGCGATAGGAGTGTATGGTGGGGTGATGATGCTAAATTTGGCATTTGAATTCCAAGTTGTGATAACCCATATAAACCCTTACAATAGCTATACTTTTAATGCGTTATCAATCAAAAATTAGTGAGAAAGCGGGTGAGTACACAGCAACACAAACCACATACCAAGATTTTACCTGAAGCTGAATTGACTGTCCCTAAAAATTTTGACGACGATCAACCTATTAGTTTTGCCAAATCTGGTGGCAAATCTGTGGGTATCGTCACACCGCAAAAAATTCATTTTGATACCCCACTGACGTTAGAATGCAATCGCACGCTGCCATTTTTTGATTTAATGGTGGAAACTTATGGCGAGCTCAACGCCGATAAATCCAATGCGATATTGATTTGTCATGCGCTATCGGGCAGTCATCATGCGGCTGGCTATCATAGTAGCGATGATAAAAAAGCAGGCTGGTGGGATACTTTTATCGGTCCTGGTAAGGCAATTGATACCACGCGTTTTTTTGTGGTATGTCTTAACAACATTGGCAGCTGCTACGGCTCGACGGGTCCAACCAGTACCAACCCAGAAACAGGCAAGCCTTATGGTCCTGATTTTCCCTTAGTCACTATCAAAGACTGGGTAAAAACCCAAGTCATGCTCTCTGACTATCTCGGCATTGATATCTGGCATGCCATTGTTGGTGGCTCAATGGGTGGCATGCAAGCCATGCAGTGGTCAATTGACTATCCGAGTCGGCTAAAAAAATGTGTGGTCATTGCCAGCACGCCCAAGCTGTCTGCGCAAAATATCGCCTTTAACGAAGTGGCACGCCAATCGATTTTATCCGATCCTGATTTTTGCGAAGGACGCTATATCGAGCAAGGCAAAATTCCCAAACGTGGCTTGATTTTGGCGCGCATGGTCGGTCATATCACTTATCTCACCGATGAAGCGATGCGGGTAAAATTTGGACGCGATTTGAAAGCCGGCAAGCTGATGTTCAACTACGATGTAGAATTTCAAGTGGAAAGTTATTTACGCTATCAAGGTGAGCAGTTTAGTGAACGTTTTGATGCCAATACCTATTTGCTGATGACCAAAGCCCTGGATTATTTTGACCCTGCGCGTGGCGCAATTGAGGATGACAGTATCAATGATAGCTTGAGTGATACCGATGCGCTACGGTTGGCATTGGCAAATACCCAGTGTAAGTTTTTAATTATATCCTTTACCACCGATTGGCGGTTTAGCCCAGAGCGCTCGCAAGAAATTGTGGATGCGCTAATTGCCAATGGTAAACCCGTAAGCTATATCAATATTGATGCCGCCTATGGACATGATTCGTTTTTGTTTGATATCCCGACCTATCGTCAATCGGTATTTAATTTTTTAACCGCCTAATTTATATTTAACTTTAGATTTAACGAGAATTGAATGAAAATCGACCATCAACTTGCCGAACGCTGGATTAAACCCAATGCCAAAGTCTTGGATTTAGGCTGTGGTAACGGTGATTTACTCGCGCATTTGCAAAACAAATTGGGCGTGTTTGGCTATGGTATCGAAATCGACCAAACTAAAATCAATGACTGTGTTACTAAAGGCGTCAACGTCATTGAGCAAGACTTAAATGATGGGTTAGCGCGGTTTGCCGACGCAAGCTTTGACACGGTGGTGATGGCGCGCGCCCTACAAGCGGTCAAAGAGCCCGACCAACTCCTCCTCGACATGGTACGTGTTGGCAAAGAAGTGATTGTCACTTTCCCTAATTTTGCGCATTGGCAAAACCGTATTCACTTGGGTATCAAAGGCATGATGCCAATGTCTGAAGCCCTGCCGTTTGCTTGGTACAACACGCCCAATATTCACTTGTGTACCTTTAAAGACTTTGAAAAGCTGTGTGATGACAATGACATCCGTATCATCAATCGTTTTGCGGTACAAGAAAGTGAAAAGCCCTACCCGTGGCTACTTGCACAAATTATCCGTAAAAACCCAAACTTACTTGCCGATGTGGCAATCTATCGGGTTACCAAAAATTAATTATCGTGTTTCCAAAAACTAAGCTGTTTTATCGCTGATTCTATGCCTATGAAAATTTGGTAAGCGGATAAATTACCTTCAAGTATGACAATATTTCACAAAAGTAAAGCCCTACACGACACTAATTGTCGCAAGTCTTTGTTTCCTCTGTGAAATATTGTAACAACTGTTTACATTTTCCCTTAAATATTTGAAACGCAAAGCAAACAGTGTTAACCTAAAACAATCAAAAGATTGCGTTATCCTATTAAAACATAACGAATGGCTAAATCATTGTAAAATTTAAGATTTTCTGTTAATTCGTTTACTTATTTATTAAGTTTATTTTATCTAAACCTAGGCAAGCTTGCGATGGCTGCAGCTTGATACTCGGAGTTGATTATGAAATTATTGAAAGTCACCGTATTAACTGCATTTTTAAGCTTATCAGGCGTTGCAAGCGCTGAATTGGTTGCCAATATTCCACTCAATGGCTCACGCTATGACAGCATGGAACCGATGGCATTACTAAGCCAAGCTAAATCTGGCAACCAACAAGCCCAATTCTTCCTAGCCAAACGCTACCAAAAAGGTCTCGGCATTCAGCAAAACTTCCAACAAGCCATCCAGTGGTACACCACCGCCGCCAAACAAGACATTGCACCTGCACAATTAAATCTTGCCATGATGTATATTCGTGGCGAAGGCGTGCAGCCCAATGCTGGGCAAGCGCGTTATTGGTTAGAAAAAGCGGCAAAACTTGGTGATAACCGTGCCAGCTATACCCTAGCCATGCTAGATGAAAAAGAAAAAAAATTGGTCGATGCCTACAAATGGTATGACCTAGCGGCTCGTGACGGTATGCTATCAGACCAAGTACGTACCCGCGCGCAAAGCAAAATCGGTCAATTGGCATTAAACTTGTCCTCACAAGACATCGCCACTGCACGTAGTCGTGCGGATTCTTGGTTCCAAAGCAAGTAAATTTAATACAACGAATGTTTGGTTAAGTGTTAAGCTAACCATTAAAATCCCTGAGACCCTAGTATTTACTAGGGTTTTTTGTTTTTATGGGTTAAATTAATCAAGATTGCTCGACGCACATTGATTGTATGAAATCGCGCATTCATGGATTTTTTTGAACAGTTTTATGCGTCAGCTACTAGCGCGTTAGCCAAGTAGTTGCCACCCCAGTTTTTGCTACCTTTTTTTGGATATGCCCTATGCCAAGCCCTGCCCTACCGTCAAAAAATCAGCTTTGGCTGTTAGTAGCCGCCGCTGCAGTTATTTTATTGATTACGTCTGGGATTCGGCTATCACTTGGGTTATTTATCAAACCGATTGATGCTAGCGCGCATATTGGCATTGTGCCAATCAGTTTTGCCTTAGCGGTGACACAGCTGATGTGGGGTGTGTCACAGCCTGTGACAGGGGCACTGGCGGATAAGTTTGGCGCATGGCGGGTACTATTGTTCGGTACCTTGCTACTGGCGATTGGCTGTTTTAGTGTACCCTATTTTGTCAGTGCCGGTGGTTTGGTGGTCACGCTTGGGATTTTGGTCGCATTTGGGACAGGGGCGGGTAGCTTTTCAGTGCTGATGGGGCAAGTGGCGAATCAAACCCCACCTCATATGCGCGGTACTGCATCGGGTATTATCAATGCAGGTAGCTCGTTTGGACAATTTTTATTTGCGCCGATTTTACAAGGGTTAATTGCTCTGCCAGTGGTTGGGTGGACAGGGGCAATGTATTTTATGGCAGGGACAAGTTTGCTGTGTTTGCCGTTGGCCTATTATCTCACGCAGGGTAACAATGTAGGTAAACATGCGCCTGTCGCTTCGCCGATAGTTGCCAATAACCAAGCCCACGAAACGCTATCACAATGCATTCGACGCGCGCTTAGCGATCGTAAATACTGGCTGCTGCATATCGGCTTTTTTACCTGTGGTTTTCATATTGCGTTTTTAGTCACTCATTTGCCGATGGAAGTGACGTTGGCGGGTCTTGGTAGCAATGTTGCCTCTTGGTCGCTCGCGTTGATTGGCTTATCGAATGTGGTGGGCAGTTTGTTTGTCGGCTGGTGTGTGGGTCATTTTCGCAGCAAATATATTTTGTTTTGGATGTATTTGAGCCGTACTATCTTGATTGCGATTTTCTTGATGACACCTAAGACGGCAACGACTTTTTTTATATTTGCGGTTAGCTTGGGTCTAACTTGGCTTGCCACCGTACCCCCGACTGCGGCAACCGTTGGCAAGTTATATGGGGTCAAATATTTGGCGACCTTGTTTGGATTGGTGTTGTTTAGTCACCAAGTTGGTGGGTTTTTGGGTGCTTATTTGGGAGGAATTGTGGTCGATAAATTCGGTAATTATCAGTATATGTGGTATGCCGATATGGCACTGGCTGCCTTGGCTGCTGTGCTCAATCTACCGATTCAAGAGCCAAAAATAATGAAAGCTACAAGCTAATCTGTTGCTTGACTCTCTCTTTAAAATATTGGCGTGATTTTTCATCCAACCCAAGATAGCGATTTTTGCTTAAGGTTAAAAAATTACTATCTTGGTCAACTCCGATAAATTTTCTACCAAATAAATTGGCAGCAATACCTGTTGTCGATGAGCCTGTAAATGGGTCAAGCACGAGATCATTGGCTTTGGTAGACGCCAAAACAATCCTTGACAACAATCCTAACGGTTTTTGCGTAGGATGTTTGCCAAATTGCTTTTCCCAGCTTGATACCGCAGGCAGACGCCAAACATCTTTCATTTGTTTGTCACCATTGAGCGACTTCATTAATTCATAATCAAAGTAATGCGGAATTTTTGGGTTTTTTCTTGCCCAGATTATCCATTCAGTTGAATAGGTGAAATAGCGACAAGAAAAATTTGGCGGTGGATTGGGTTTTTCCCAAGTTATCATGTTTAAGACTTTAAAATTGAGTTGTGATAATACTCGCCCTAGCGTAAAAATATTGTGGTGGGTTCCACTCATCCAAATCGTGCCATTATCTGCCAACATTCGCTTTGCTTGGCTTAGCCAATCATAAGTAAAAATATAGACTTCATTATCATCACTAAATTTATCCCACTCACCCTTATTGACCGATTGCACTATACCATTTTTAACCGTTAATCCGTCATTGGATAAAAAATAAGGCGGATCAGCAAAAATCATATTGATAGATTTATCATCGATTGTCGGCAAAATGTGTAAGCAATCACCTTGCAGCAGCGTGAAATCTTGTAGTTCTGATTGATAAAAAATCATTCCATCATATCCGCAATAAAGTGCAACATTGACGCGATATCATAACTCCCTTCTAAAAATCCCATATTTTCACAACCATCAGGAATGAAAACCGTCTGGTTTTCTAACCGACTATCCAAGCTAAGCATTCGCAAGGTATTCACAATTTTGCCTTTGATGCCTTCATCCGCTAGCCATTCACAATCATCATTGAACTTGTAAGCAACATGCATGTCAATAATTCCAAAATAACACTTATTGTGTGTAGTTAATTTTAATCAATCAGTGAGAATAACGCAATGGAAAATGACATTTTAATCAAGTTTGGGCAAAAAATTCGCCAACTGCGCAAAGCTAAAAATCTCAGTCAAGAGCAGTTAGCAGAACTGACAGGGTTTCATCGTAACTATATTGGCATGGTCGAACGTGGCGAGCGAAATCCTGCACTAATCAATATTGAGATTTTTGCTAACGCGTTTGATTTGTCATTAAGTGAATTATTTGATTTTTAGGATAAATAATGGCAAGACAGCCTAATAGTTTTGGCGGTGGGCCACAAACCAATATTAATGGTCTAACCTTTGAAAGAAACATGGATCTTTTGACAGTGATTGATGCTCTACCTAATTTTCATACGGTAAATAATAAAATTTATTTGAAAAATATTTTGGTCGCTGAACATTTTTCTAAGTATGGCTTGTACAAAAATTACTTATTGCTTAATCAAATAAATTGGCAAGATTTTATTAGCTCTCAACTATTGCCTGATGATGTATTAATTACCCAAAAGTCATGTTATATCATAGAGAAAAAGTTTCAAAATACAGGCGGGTCAGTTGATGAGAAACTGACAACTTTTCCTTTTAAAACCCAGCAATATCAGAAAATGTTTACCCCTTTAGGAAAACAAGTTCATTTTTATTACTTACTAAGCGAATGGTTTGATAAGCCTAAATATAAAGACCCATTACAATATATTCGAGATAATCAATCGGACTACTTTTTTAATGTTGCTGACTTACTTAATAAGATTGTTTGGGAATAAAATTTTACCCAAATAATCATCTTTTAACATTTCAATATTGAGCAAAATATTGTTGCGTTCAAAATAGTCTTGTAATGGATTTTTAGTTGTCAGCCAACCTTTCCCATCGGTCACCCAAATAAAAGTAACCTCCTGAGCCTCCCAAAATCGGCTCATTTCGATATATTCAGTTGCGGTGGATTTTAACTTTGAGCCACCACCGCCATAAAAATTGCACTCGATAAAAAATAACTGCCCATCTTTTTTGATTACAAAATCGATGATTCTCGAAGATTTGTCGACAGCAATATCCATGTCCCAAACGTCTTTAATTTTCTTAGCATTGGCTTGAGCCAAATAAGCTAAATTGTGTTCATGACAAAATATGGCGACAAAGGATTCAACGAGTTTTTCCATCGATGTACCACCACGATTTTTTCGACCGTTGGAATCAAGTCCAACTTCTACACCAATACAATAGTCAGGGATACTTTTAATTTGCTTGGTTTTGATCAATTCCGCAAAACCACTTTCGACCAAGAGATTTACCACATCGTGAATTTTTTCATCTATGACTTCTTTTAAATTAAAATCAAAATTTTTATAAATAAAAGCCGTGCTATCAATCAAAACTTCAATTGATTTGTCTCGAATTGCCAAAAGAGTGGGTACTGTCTTAATTGTCTTCGGATAAGTCTTAAGAATATCGAACAATGCCGCTTCGATATCTTCTTTACCAATGGCAGTGTTTAACAAATTCAGCTCTTTTTCGATTGGGGTAATATTTTTAAACACCTTTCCCCAGTTCACAAAATAATCAAACTGAGTGATACCTTTTAAATTTAGTGTCTCAATGAATTTTTTAAAATGTTCATCTGCAAACAATTGACTATCCATAACTAATAATTCCGTATTAATAATTCATTGACGGCTTGGCGACTGGTTGATTTTGCCCCAATAGCACGATTAGCCGTTACTCGCTCGATATTAAAATCTTGATAGAGTATGTCGAAGAAATCATCATACTCGCTGTGCGTCGTTGGGTCAGAATTACTTAATAAAAACTGATGTCCCAATTTATCAATTTTTTGGCAAAACCCATGTAGCCGACGTTGCTCACTATCATCAAAAACTTGATGAGAATAAGCAGTAAAACTTGCTGTTTCGCTAATCGGGCGATAAGGTGGATCAAGATAAAACCAGCAAGGTAAGTTGTTTGGTAGCGCTTTAATCGTTTGCTCGTAGTCACCCTGTAAAATCACGACTTTTTGCAACGCGTCAGAGACTGCAAGTAATAATGCTTTATCCAAAAAAATCGGTCTTTTATAACTACCTATTGGCACATTAAACTGATTTTTTTTATTAACTCGATATAGCCCATTAAAACTGGCTTTATTCAAAAATATAAATAAACTGGCTTGCTTCACTGGATCAAGATTTCTTTGATTGAAACTTGCACGTTTAGCATAAAAATAAGGCGTTTTTGCATCTTTATCTAACAACCTATCATACTCTTTTTGCAAGTTATCTAACTCAATCATTAACTGTTGAACATCTGCCTTGATAACCTGATAGACATTTATTAGATCTTCATTAAAGTCATTAATAATAAGTTTTTTTAGATACTTTAAGTTAGATAATGCCCAAAAACTGACCGCACCCCCGCCCAAAAATGGCTCAATCATACAGAAATCTTGATTGGCTGTATAATTTGGCAAACGTGCTTGTATATCACCGATGAGTTGTGATTTACCACCAGCCCATTTTAGAAAAGGTTTAAGTTGAGACATTTTTTAAATTTGAACATCGAATCAAAAAGGAAAGGCATTATAACACAGCCGATTTTTATCCTTTCAATGAACTTCAATGCAAATTGATATGTTAAAATTTCAAGCCAACCTGTCACTCATTATAAAAATATGCCGACCCTTACCCAACAATCCCCTGCCAAAATCAATCTATTTTTACATATTACCGGTAAACGCCCCGACGGCTATCACAATCTACAAACCGTATTTCGGCTGATAGATTTGTACGATACGCTCACTTTTAGTCATACGGATAAAACCATAGGCGACAACTTGCCCGTCACCCTTACCAATGCCGAGCACGTCACCGACAACCCTACCGACAATCTGATTATTAAAGCGGCCATTGCCTTATTAGCCTTCGCCAAAAACCATCAAATCTTGAGTGACTCGCAAATCGCCCAATTACCGATTGTTGATATTCACCTCGATAAACACATTCCGATGGGGGCAGGCTTGGGCGGGGGTTCGTCTAATTGTGCGACAGCCCTGATGACGCTCAATACCTTATGGAAAATAGGATTGAGCAATGAGCAGTTACGCCTCATCGGCGCAAAACTAGGCGCCGATGTACCGATATTTATTTTTGGCAAAGATGCCATTGCTGAAGGCATTGGTGAGATTTTAACGCCAATTGATTTGCCTGCGCAGCAATTTTTATTGTTAAAACCCGATGCCCATATCAGTACGGCTGAACTTTTCGCCCATCCGCTGCTAAAACGGGACTGTGCAAGCCTTTCTCATGACTATTTGCAAAGCCATTGTCATGCCTTTACCAATGAGTTAACCGATGGCTTTACCAATGTTTTTGAACCTGTGGTATGTGCCTTATCTGCAGACGTCAACGCCGCGATGAAGGTTTTAAGGACGCTTGCCACCAACACCCACACCACACCGCGCATGACGGGCTCAGGGAGTTGTGTGTTTTTGCCAGTACCTAGCGATTTTGATAAAAACACCATCAAACACTGGCTACAATCATCACCTTTTCACGCGTATTGGGTGCATACGCTGTAACAAAATTTTGGAAAATCAACGATTGCAAAAATTTTGGTGTTTATGCCCAAAAAAAGCTTGCAATTTTATGTTTTTTGGTTAAAATATCGCTTCCAATACAGGGGTATCGCCAAGTTGGTAAGGCACCAGGTTTTGATCCTGGCATTCGTTGGTTCGAGTCCAGCTACCCCTGCCATATTCAAAGATGTACAGATTTTCTTGTGCATCACGTAGTAAAAATTTTGTCATAAAATCTGCGCTGTTCAAGACATTTTACATTGACAAAATCGCCTAAAATCGGTATAGTTCGCACCGTCACAGGGGTATCGCCAAGTTGGTAAGGCACCAGGTTTTGATCCTGGCATTCGTTGG
>NZ_DAMALV010000008.1:0-33562 GCF_032069585.1 Moraxella sp. CTOTU48268 | reverse complement strand
TTCGAGTCCAGCTACCCCTGCCATTTTCTTTACTAACCCATTTTTAGTAGTTGACGTAATGACGTTTTTCTCATCCTAATTGTAAAAGTTAGCTGATGAGTTTTTTTTGTTTGATGAAACCGTCGTTGGTCTAGAAAAATAGGACTCGCATATGCCTTATTTGGCGATTTTTACCGGAAATGCCCATCCAGAATTGGCAAAAAATGTCACCAATCACTTACATATTCCGCTAGGACGTGCCGATGTGACGCGTTTTTCGGATGGTGAAGTCGCGGTTGAAATCCAAGAGAATGTACGTGGTAAAGACGTCTTTATCCTACAATCAACTTGCTCACCGACCAATGACAATTTGATGGAAATCATGGTAATGGCAGATGCCTTGCGCCGTGCCAGTGCAGGTCGTATTACGGCAGTGATGCCCTATTTTGGTTATGCGCGTCAAGACCGTCGTCCTCGCTCAGCGCGTGTCCCTATCTCAGCAAAAGTGGTCGCTGATATGCTCAATATCGTGAGCATTGACCGTGTTGTTACCGTGGATTTGCACTCAGACCAGATTCAAGGTTTCTTTGATATTCCTGTAGACAATATTTACGGTACGCCGGTTTTATTTAAAGATTTACGTGAGCAAAAATACGATAACTTGATGGTAGTATCCCCTGACGTGGGCGGTGTGGTGCGTGCCCGTGCAATGGCAAAACAGTTAGGCGATGCCGACATGGCAATTATCGATAAACGCCGCGCCAAAGCCAATGAATCAGAAGTGATGCATATTATCGGTGATGTTAAAGACCGCGATTGCGTGATTATTGATGATATGGTGGATACCGCAGGTACCCTGTGTAAAGCCGCTGCCGCATTAAAAGAACGTGGCGCGCGCCGTGTGGTGGGTTATATCACTCACCCCGTATTGTCAGGTAAAGCAATCCAAACAATTGCAGCGTCAGTGCTTGATGAACTTGTCGTAACCGATACTATCCCACTGTCAGATGCCGCAAAAAATACGGGCAAAATTCGCCAAGTGACCATTGCGCCTATGCTGGCTGAAGCGCTACGTCGTATCAACAATGAAGAATCATTGAGTGCGATGTTTGATATTATGTAGGTGATTTTAGGCAATACTAGCCAACATGTAAGATGCGAGCTTATTGGTTCCGTCCATGTTGCTATTGTTAACTTGCTATTTGCAAAATAATTGTTAAAGTTTTGCCATTTTTTAAAAAAGTGGCAATTAACGCATAAATTGGTCGCAAATTTATGCTTTTTTTCACTCGCTAGTCACTTGCCAATCTTTTTAATTAAAGCTTTGTAAGTAGAGCTTTGTAAGTAAAGGCAAAAAGCCAAGTCATACTGACAAGGCACCCATGACTAGCCTAACCCAAGGAAACTCCCATGAGTAACCAAACTTTTGAATTAAACGCTGTCGTACGTGGCGACGAGTTACAAGGTAAAGGTGCGAGCCGCCGCCTTCGTAAACAAAACCTAGTACCAGCAATCGTATACGGTGCAGACAAAGAGCCAGCCTCTATTGCTATCCGTTACAATGAATTGATTAAATCACTTGAAACAGAAAGTTTCTTCTCTCACATTTTGACCATCAACGTAGAAGGTCAAGGTACAGAAGAAGTGGTGATTAAAGCATTACAACGTCATCCAGCTAAAAACACCCCAATGCACGCTGACTTCCAACGTATCGTCCGTGGTCAAGCGATGCACATCACTGTTCCTGTACACTATGTAGGCGCTGAAGATGCACCAGGTCATAAAGCAGGCGGTATCTTTGTATCGAATGCCACTGAACTTGAAATCACTGCCATTCCTTCAAAAATCCCAGAATACTTGACAGTCGATGTATCTGGCATGAACGTCGGTGATTCGATTCACTTGTTAGATATCCAGTTACCTGAAGGCGTGGTCATTCGTGAGCTTGAAGTGACTGAACCATTTAACCGTACTGTGGCTACTATGCAAGCGCCAACGGTGGAAGTTGAAGAGCCAATCGAGCCAGAAGCAAATGAAGAAGCTGCCGGTACTCGTGATCCTGAAGGTGACGAAGAAGCACGTAAGCTTCAAGCACAAGATGACACCCATGATGCCCCAAAATCTGATGATGAATAATCATTTGTCATTTGCCGCTTAAGTTGGAATAATCAGCGTGTCAAAACTGAAACTGATTGTCGGACTTGGCAACCCAGGTCAGCAGTATGCCCAAACACGGCATAATGCTGGCTTTTGGTTTGTGGAGCGTATAAGCGAGACGTTTAACATCACCATGACGTTGGATAAAAAATTTCATGGTTTGGTTGGACGTGGCGTAGTGTATGGCATGGATATACGCTTATTGTTACCGCATACTTTTATGAATAAATCAGGGGAAGCGGTGGTGCCGATGGTGAATTTTTATGGCATCCACAATGACGAACTGCTGATTGTTCATGATGAGCTTGACCTTGATGTGGGTCGTATGCGCTTAAAAACAGGCGGTGGTCATGGCGGTCATAATGGACTGCGTGATATCGTGCCGCATATCGGTGCAGATTTTCACCGTTTACGTTTGGGGATTGGTCATCCAGGACATAAGTCCAAAGTATCGGGTTATGTGCTTGGCAAACCGACCGCTGACGAGCAAATCGCATTTGACAGTATGCTAGATGCTGCCATGCGTACCCTGCCCGATTTGGTAACAGGTGACTTAGCCAAAGCCCAGCAAGCCATCAATAGTTTTAAACTACCCCATGACTAACGTTAACCAAAGGACAAGATTGATAAATCTTAGGGTCTATCCTTGAACTTTTATTTTCCTTCCATATATTGATTGCAAGATGGATGAATTTCTCACCTTAGATTTCAATCATGTTTAAATTTTATCGAGTTGGTTAATAGCCTCTCATGACTAGCCTGCTCACTTTTACCACAATGACGCGCATCGCGTTAACCTGACAAGGTAAGGAACGATCATGTTATTAACCCTATTAAAAGCCAAACTTCACCGCGCGCGTGTGACCCATTGTGAGCTTCACTACGAAGGTTCATGTGGCATTGATAGCGAGTTACTCGACTTGGCGGGCATCCGTGAGAACGAATCAATCGACATTTACAATGTCAACAATGGTAAACGCTTTCGCACCTATGCGATTCGTGCAGAAGCAGGCTCAAAAATGATTTCGCTTAACGGAGCAGCCGCTCACATGGCGGATTTAGGCGATGTAGTGATTATCGCTGCTTATGCGCAAATGGATGAGAAGGAAGCCGACAACCATCATCCACGCTTGGTTTACCTTGATGAAGGTAATATTGTTAAAGACACTGCCAACGTGATTCCTGTACAAGTCTCTTAAAACCCCTTTATCGTCACCACAAATTTGCGAATAAACAAGGCGAGCTATTAAATACTCGCCTTTTTGTTGTCTACATTTTTTATCTTTAGACAATGCGTTTGGCTGATAGGTAGATTAATAGGTTTAAGCGTAGATTTTACCTTACCCGTTTGCTTGCGATAGGTCAGGTAGCGGAAAGCCGAATAAATAATTAACAAAATTTTACTTTTAGTGTCCGTTAATAAAAAAGCCGAAATTGATTCGGCTTTTTTTAAACGATTAAAGGACTTAAAAAAGCAAAGATAGATGATTATTTCTCTACGCCAGCTGGTTGACCTTTGTATTTGGCGTTTGCGTAATCCCAGTTGACGAGTTTATCTAGGAAGGTGTCAACGTAGTCTGGACGACGATTACGGTAGTCGATGTAGTAAGCATGCTCCCACACGTCACAAGTCAATACCGCAACTTGGTTATGGGCTAATGGGGTGTCTGCGTTTGCCGTTTTGATGATTGATAATTGACCACCAACGCTGTCAGCTACTAACCATGCCCAACCTGAACCAAATTGGCTTACGGCCGCGTTTTTGAATTCTTCACGGAATTTTGCATACGAACCAAATGCTTCTTCGATTTTGGCTTTTAGATCACCCGTTGGCTCACCGCCACCATTGGCTGTCAAGCAGTTCCAGTAGAAAGTATGGTTCCAAACTTGTGCGGCTTGGTTAAAGATGGTCGCTTTGCTGCTATCACCTGCGGTGGCTTTGATGATTTCATCTAGCTCTTTGCCTTCAAGACCTGAACCTGGTAGTAGCTCATTTAGTTTGTTGACATACGCTGCATGGTGTTTGTCATGGTGAAATTCTAGGGTCTCTGCGCTGATATGTGGCTCAAGCGCGTTTTTGGCGTATGGTAAATCTGGTAATGTAATGTGTGACATGTTATTTTCCTTTTTCCTTCGCTATTGTTGTGATGACTTTATGATAAAAGTAACCACATGCCATTTGTATGATAAAAGCTTTGTATTAAAAGCGCATATATCAAAACCATATCCAAAATGGCAAGTTGGCTGGGTTGATGTTATTTAGTTTATGTTATTTATCTATGCTTCATCAAGCTTTATCAAGGGTTAAAACCACTCACTAATTTTGCTATCTTTAGCTTTGTTTATTAACCTTGCTATCATTAGCCTTGATAATATCCTCATAACACATGGGTTATTTTGCCATAAAAATTGGCAGAATTTAACCGTTTCTATAGTGGGGATTTATTATCTTGTGAGGTGAAAATCAATGAGTGAATGCTAATAAGCTGATTTTTAACCCGTTACTTGCTATTTGATGATAGCAAATTACTCAAAAAAAACTGTAGTGGTTTGGTATAAGGCTTTTGCAATGTGAGTATTTGCAGCGCGAGCTACTATCAACTATGCTATGATAGGGTCAAGTTTTTTATGCAAAATATAAGTAGTGGGTCTGTATGTCAGTTTCTATCCCCAATCAAATATTTCCTACCCGCCAATTAGTCCTCGCCAGTAATAACCAAGGCAAACTCGCGGAATTCAAGCAATTATTTGAACAAGCCAATCTTGAAATAACAGTCATCCCACAAGGGCAATTGGGCATTGAGGATGCGGTCGAAGATGGACTTAGTTTTATTGAAAACGCGCTGATTAAAGCCCGTCATGCCAGCCGTATTAGCGGACTGCCTGCGATTGCTGATGATTCGGGTTTATGTGTACCTATTTTGGGCGGTCAACCTGGGATTTATTCTGCGCGTTTTGCCCAAGATGAAGCCAGCTTTAGCCAGCATAAAGACTTAGCCAACAACCAAAAATTATTGCGGCTGCTTGAACCCCACAGACACACGAATGAGCCGATTATCGGGCAGTTTGTTTGCGTGTTGGCACTCGTGCGCCATGCCGAAGACCCGCTACCCATCATTGCCCAAGGGATTTGGCAAGGTGAAATCTTGCCCGCCCCGCAAGGTGAACTTGGTTTTGGTTATGACCCGCTATTTTGGGTACCTAGCGTACAAAAAAGCGCTGCCGAGATGCAAAAGACCGATAAAAACCGCATCAGTCATCGTGGGCAAGCGATGCAACAACTGCTAATGCAATTGATGAAGTAAAGTAGTGCAATTGGTAAAGTAAAGGTTTTCAACTCATGCCTATCACTTGCAAGCAAATAGACAAGGTGTGACTGCTAAGGTATTCGATACAGAGATTTTACAGCAACAATTTTTTTACTTTACTAGATGATTAATTTATACTATACCACTTTCGGTTAATTTTTGCCTTTTAGCATGCGTTAACCAACAGATTTTGGATTGCGTATTTTATAGGCTTTTTTCAATCACTTTAAAAGCCTGATAACTTATCGCTATTTACCCTTATGAGTGAGTGGCACCCACGCTGCTCTTTTTTGATATTTTATGGAAGGTTTTGTTATGTCAAATTCAAATGTGTCAGATTCAACAGTTACTAACTTAGAAGTAACTACCAACAAAAAATCAAACCTTGAAACCCAAATCACGGTTAAAGTACCTGTGTCAACCATTCAAGGTCGTGTGGAAAAACGCATCAACCAAGTGGCAAAAACCGCTAAAATCGACGGTTTCCGTAAAGGTAAAGTCCCCGTATCACACATTCGCGCCCAATATGGCGCAGGCATCCAACAAGAAGTCATCAACGATGTGATTCGTGATACCGTATTTGATGCGATTCGTCAAGAAAACATCCGCGCTGTGGGTATGCCAAACATTGATGACGTGAAACTTGAAAACGACTTTTTGGTTTATCAAGCAACGGTTGAAGTATTCCCAGAAGTAGAAGTTCAAGGGTTATCAGACATTGAAGTTGAGCGTCAAGTTGCCAACGTGGGCGACGCAGATGTTGACACTATGATTGAAAACCTACAAAAACAACGCCAAACTTACGTTGCCAAAGATGATGCCGCAGATGAAGGCGACCAAGTGAAGTTTGACTTTGAAGGTTCAATCGACGGTGAAAAATTTGAAGGCGGTAGCGCACAAGACTTTAGCCTAGTCTTAGGTAGTGGTCGTATGATTCCAGGCTTTGAAGATGGTATCAAAGGCATGAAAGCAGGCGAAGAAAAAACCATCGATGTGACATTCCCAGAAGATTACCAAGCCGAAAACCTACAAGGCAAACAAGCACAGTTTAAAATCAACGTCAAATCAGTTGAGCAATCACAATTACCAGAGTTAAACGATGAGTTCCTTGAAGCATTTGGGGTAACAGAAGGCGGCTTAGACAAACTTAAAGCAGACGTGCGTAAAAACATGGAGCGCGAAGTAAAAAGCGCTGCCCGTAACCAAGTAAAAGAAGCAGCATTTAACGCCCTACTTGAAAAAAATGAAATCGACGTACCTGCATCGATGCTTGAGCAAGAAATCGATCGCCAACGTAGCATGATGTTAAACCGTTTTGCCCAACAATTTGGTGCAGATCCTAAAACTTTTAACAAAGATATGCTACCAAACGAATTATTTGAAGAGCAAGCCCTGCGCGCTGCCCGTCTTGGCATCATCGTTTCGAGCCTGATTGAGTCAAACAAACTTGAAGTTGACCAAGAACGTGTGACCACATACATCAACGAAATGGCAGAAAACTACGAAGATCCAAACGAAGTTATCGACTATTACACCAACAATGCGCAGGAACGTGCCAACATCGAAGCGGTGGTGTTAGAAGACCAAGTGGTCGATCATATCTTGTCTCAAGGTAAAGTGACTGATACTGAAGTATCTTACCAAGACTTACTAGCTAGCCAACAACAAGCGATGATGTAATAATTGGCTTAATTCATTCTTAGGCATTTAAGCTTAAGCATTTAAGAATGTATTTTTAATCAGCTTAGTAACTTGTTTTTATGCCAATTGCCCTTATAAACGATAAGGGCTTTTGCATATTTAAAAAGGACAATAACATGTTAGAAAAATTCTTGGACTCGCCTTTTGCGACGAGTCAAATCCAAAATACCGTAACCCGTGACGTGTTGTCACCACAAAGTGCTTTAGTACCTATGGTGGTCGAGCAATCGGCTCGCGGTGAGCGCTCATTTGACATCTATTCTCGCTTATTGCGTGAGCGTGTGGTGTTCTTAGCCGGTCAAGTTGAAGACCACATGGCGAATTTAATTGTCGCCCAGTTGTTGTTCCTAGAAGCGGAAAATCCAGAAAAAGACATTCACTTATACATTAATTCACCAGGTGGCTCTGTGAGTGCAGGTCTTGCGGTGTTTGACACCATGAACTTTATCCAGCCACAAGTGTCAACGATTTGTATGGGCGGTGCTTATAGCATGGGTTCATTCTTACTAGCGGCGGGTGAAAAAGGTAAACGCTATGCCTTAGCCAATGCGCGTGTGATGATTCACCAACCGTCAGGTGGGGCACAAGGTCAAGCGACCGATATTGAAATCAATGCGCGTGAAATCCTAAAAATCCGTGAACGCTTAAATAAAATCTTGGCAGAACGTACCGGACAGCCACTTGAGAAAATCGCCCGTGACGTCGAGCGTGACTATTGGCTAGATGCCCAAGAAGCCAAAGAATACGGTCTGATTGATGAAGTATTAGAAAAACGTCCAAGCATTGCTTAATAGGTTACACAATCACAAAGCAATTAAGACAAGCATAATTTTAGGAGCGTTTTTTTATGTCAAAAAATGACATTGAGCCACACTGCTCGTTTTGTGGTAAAGCCAAACACGAAGTCAAAAAGCTAATTGCAGGTCAAGACGCCAATATCTGTAATGAGTGTATTGAACTGTGCGATGATTTAATCGCCGAATCAAAGTCATCGGGCAGCGACGGTAGTGATACCAATGAGCGTGAAAACTGGGCAGCGCGCAAATTGCCAACGCCCAAAGAAATCCGCAGCCACTTAGATGAGTATGTCATTGGTCAAGATAAAGCCAAAAAAACTTTGGCAGTAGCGGTTTATAACCACTATAAACGCTTAAAGGTGAGTGAAAAGCTGAGTGAAGATAAAGCGTTGACCACACTTGGCGCTGAAGATGCCATGGTTGAGCTATCAAAAAGTAATATTTTGCTGATTGGTCCAACGGGTTCTGGTAAAACCTTATTGGCGCAGACCCTGGCTCGCCTACTTGATGTCCCATTTGCGCTAGCTGATGCCACTACCTTGACCGAAGCGGGTTATGTCGGTGAAGACGTGGAAAACATCGTACAAAAACTGTTACAAGCGGCAGAGTTTGATGTCCAGAGAGCGCAAAAAGGCATTATCTATATCGATGAAATTGATAAAATCAGCCGTAAAAGCGAAAACCCTTCGATTACCCGTGATGTGTCGGGTGAAGGCGTACAGCAAGCGCTGTTGAAACTGATTGAAGGTACGGTTGCCAATATTCCACCGCAAGGCGGTCGTAAGCACCCGAACCAAGAGATGATTCAGGTCGATACCAGTAATATCTTGGTGATTTGTGGCGGTGCGTTTGCCGGTCTTGACAATGTCATTCAACAGCGTACCGAAAAAACCGGTATTGGCTTTAATGCTGAGGTAAAAGCCAAAGACAGCGGCAAAAAAACCGGTGAATTGTTCAAGCAAGTCGAGCCAGAAGATTTGATTAAATTTGGTCTGATTCCAGAGTTAATTGGTCGTCTGCCTGTGGTGGCGACATTAGAAGAACTGGATGAAGAAGCATTGGTAAAAATCTTAACTGAGCCAAAAAATGCGCTGGTCAAACAATACGAATACTTGTTTGAGATGGAAAATGCGACGTTATCGTTTACCGATGATGCGCTAGTTGCGATTGCCAAACAAGCGCTAAAGCGTCGTACTGGTGCTCGCGGTCTACGCTCCATTGTTGAAAATGCGCTGCTCGATACCATGTATGAATTACCGTCGATGACACCCGGCAAAACCGTGACAGTCAATGAGGCAGTGATTAATGATAACCAATCGCCAGAGATTGTTTAACTGTTAGTGATTTTAAAAATAGCGAGTTAAAAAACGTGCCTATGTCGCACGTTTTTTATTTGGCTTAATCGGTACGAAAATCATTGTGGTTGTAAGGCGTGCAAATCTCGAAGGAGTTATTCTCTAATTGTAAACACGCCAACCTGTCTGTCATTTGATTAGGCAATAATTGAGTATGATTGCCCCAAAATTCTTCCAAATTCATCACACGGTAATCTTTTAGCCAGCGGTTTTGACGAATTGCAGGTTGATTATTAATGGTCGCAATACTAATTTGCTCATCACCCCTGTCTAGCTCTGAAGTAAAAGGCATCAAAATTTTATCGGTTTTGGATAGGTATTTACGCTCGGTATCTTTGGCAAATGTTTTGATAGTTTTGCCATTGGCTAGCTTAAAATTTCGCTTCGTCCACCAAACTTTGCCCGTGGCAGCGGTGGCTGTCATATGGCAAGCGAGTTTTTGCTGTAATTTATCGTGGCTAAAAAGATAGCATTGGGTTGATTTTGGGTCTAGCTTGTAAACTTCTGCATGGGTAATACCCATAAGACCTAAAGCCAATCCTAGAGCAATCGCTAATTTTTTAATCATATGACCCCCTGCAGCATTTAATCTGCAATCAACCAACCCTGTTGTACCGCAAAGGCAATTTGCTCGGTTATCCAGTCGTGAATCTCGGGAAAATCCTGTCTGATAAATGCTTGGGCGGCTTTGACTTGGGAGCGTTTGACTTGATGGTCTGTCCACGCACCGCCATCTGTCACCATATTAAGCATAAAGGGCAATAGCCTATCTACCACTTTAAGTAGTTTGCTTTCAGCACTATGGCCTGTTTCTTGCTCATCCCACAGCGTTAACAACTCTGAAACGGGGTTGCCCATCATCGCTGCCAGTTTTTCTACACCAATGCGCTCATCAACATGCGCCTGCGAGCGTTTATCAGCATATAAGAACGTGTCACCCGCCTCAATTTCGCCCAAGTCATGAACCAGTGCCAGTTTGAGCAGTTTTTCATGATTGACATCCAGTTTGAAATGCTGCGCGACTGCCCAACACGCCATCGCCAAATGCCATGAATGCTCGGCTGAATTTTCAAGACGTCGTGGCGTGTCTTTAGATAGTTGGGTGGTATAGTTGCGGCGGTTGACTGATTTTAAGGCATCCAATGCCAACAGATAATCAATAAGTGGTTGCATCAAATACCTCTTAATCCTGCATGGTCTGAGTCGTGCTCACTTGAATAGCGCTGAAATCGTTTTAAACGCTGGGTCTTCTGAGCTACGACACAGCTCAAATAAAATCGCTTCGGTGGTGGTGACGACCGCACCGGCGCGGCGCATACGACGAATCGCAATTTTACGGTCATACAGGTCTCGCGAGCCCACGGCATCGGTGATAATGATGGGCTGCATACCGTTATCGAGTAAATCTAACGCCGTCTGCATGACACAGACATGAGCTTCTGTACCAAATAAAATCACATTGTTGCGATTTTGCTGGGCGATATGATGCCAAGAGGTTGGCGTATCACAGGCGCTAAAGGTGGTTTTTTCAAACACTGGGGTATTTTTTTCAGATAGTAACTGCGTCAACTCTGGCAAGGTAGACCCCAATCCTTTGGGATATTGCTCATTAACCATAATAGGCACATTGAGCGCTTGTAGACCTTGAATCAAAATCGCTGTTTTTTTGAGTAATTTTCGATGTTCGGCAATATGGGGCGCAAGTTTTTCTTGTATATCAATCAGCATGGCTTGGCAGTCATTGCGCTCGATACGATATGGTTTTGGGATAAATTTTGTTGTCATCTTCAGCTCCTTTGATGATGGTTCAACTTGGGGGTTACGATCATTCGTATGTCACGAATGCGATACTATACTCTATTAAAAAACGCCATTAAAAATTCATTACGTCGTCCGCGGTGTCGACCACAGTTAACTGATAGTCCAAATGCCCTAAATAGCCATAATGTCCTTTTTCACTGAGTTCCGCAACAATGGTGACGTCATCACAATGTACCCGATCCATAAGCTTGGTTTGATGACTGGCTTGATTGTCAGTAGGCGTTTTGTTGGACTGATACAGTGATTGGATACGCAGTAATGGGTCATTGAGTGCATAGGTAGCACCATCGGTGACAAAGGTTAAATACTCACCGACCTTGTGCACCTTACCTTTAAAATGCTGATTGGTGACAACCCCGCTAAATGCAGGGGTATATAAACGGCGCGCTTTATATTGCTGCTTGGCATATTGCCATGCGCCATAACTGCCTAGAACAGCAGTTACGCCCGTTGCTGCTGTGGCTGTCACACCGACGCCAATGAGTTTAGCGACAACGTGACGCTTTTTAGCTTTGTTTTTTTGTTTGCGAGGCTGTAGTGAGCGCTTCGATTGTTGTGCTTGAGGCTCAGTCGCCTTGTTATTTTTTTTAAACATGAATGTCACTTTATTTAAATGTCACTTTGAATGTTGTTTTTTGATAAAAAATGCCAGTAATTACTTCAAAAAAAATTGATTAACTTATAGTAAAATGTTTTGGCAACATTTACCGCAACTTTTTGTTAGTATTATTTTTGCCAAATTTGCTTATATTTTGCAAGCAGCTGTTCGGGCGATTCAGGGCGCTCATCGTCTTTGATGATGCAATCAATCGGACAGACTTTATCGCAGGTTGGCTCATCATAGAACCCGATGCATTCGGTGCACAAGTCAGGATTGATGACGTAGGTTTTTTGTACTTTATTGTCATAGCTAATGGCTTCATTTGGGCATTCAGGCTCACAAATGTCGCAATTGATACAGTCGGAAGTGATTTTTAGTGCCATGTCTTGTAGTCTGTTTTTACCTTTAGCAATTAACACCTTTAGCGATTAACACCGCACTTAGGCGCCATACCTCATATACCATATACTATCATCTTGCATCCACAACTCCTGCATAACATTTGCCGTCGGTTCATGCTTATAATACAAAGTGATCATACATTCGGTGAGTGAGAAAAAGTGATAGCGAACACGGTCAGGCAATAGCGGTTGAGACTGCCAGTCTCGAGATTGCCATAAGCCGTGTAAAATCTCATGCCAGCTGTCGCGAGTATGGATTGCTTTTCCGTTAACAAACCGAAAATTGTCCGCTAAATTCCCGCCAAAGTCGTCTCAATGGCTTTAAAATCCCGCCTGATACTGCGACAACGCTACCTTAGGTAAAAATTGGCTCACTGACGCTTTTCATGATTAATGCAAATTGCAATACGTCATCTTGCATCTCTTTAAACGGATTGGCGATTTGACACACCCAGCCAGAGCCTAAAGCGCCATCAATCGGCTCACCTTGTTTATTCCACATTTCTTTAAGTGGGTAGCTCAAATTACCCTGCGGCGTCATGATTTCGATGGTATCACCCACCATCAATTTGTTCTTAATTACCAAGGTTAAGCGCGTTGGAGTAATGTCGCTAATCTCGGCAACAAACTGCTGATGATCGGTTTTTGATGACCCATATTCATAGTTTTGGTAATCACTATGCACGTGGCGACGTAAAAAGCCTTCGGTATAGCCGCGATTGGCGAGCCCATCGAGTGCAGTGATTAAGCCTGTATCAAATGGCTTACCAGCGGCGGCATCATCAATCGCTTGGCGATACACTTGCGCGGTGCGCGCCACATAATAATGCGACTTGGTACGGCCTTCGATTTTGAGTGAGTGTACGCCCATCTGGGTCAGCTCAGGGACTAGCTCGACGGCACGTAAGTCTTTAGAATTCATAATATAAGTGCCATGCTCATCTTCAAACATCGCCATCAATTCGCCTGGGCGACCTTGTTCTTCAATCAGTACCACTTCATCCGATGGCTGCTGTACATAGTCATCGCCCATCACCACATCACCATTTAGATTGATAGTTTGAATGGCATCTTCTTGCGTGGCTTGAGTAGGCACAAAAACTTTTGGGCTATTGATAGGTTGGCTGATAGGCTGCGCGGTAGGCTGTGTTGGCACGATATCGCCCGTTTCGTTTTCTTCTGCTTTATAGGTGTTGTATGACCAGCGACAGGCATTGGTACAAGTGCCTTGGTTGGCATCGCGTTTATTGATATAGCCAGAGAGCAAGCAACGACCCGAATAGGCCATACAAAGTGCCCCATGCACAAACACCTCAATTTCCATATCGGGTACTTCAGCGATGATTTGCTCGATTTCTTTGAGTGACAACTCGCGACTCAAAATCACGCGGCTGACGCCCATTTGTTTCCAAAACTTGACCGTTGCCCAGTTTACCGCGTTCGCCTGCACCGATAGGTGAATCACTTGCTCTGGAAAGGCTTCACGCACCATCATAATCATCCCAGCATCTGACATAATCAGCGCATCGGGTTTCATTTCAATCACCGGGCGGATGTCTTCGATAAAAGTTTTAAGCTTGGCATTATGCGCTTGGATATTGACCACGACATAAAACTGCTTGCCCAGTGAATGGGCGTAGGCAATCCCTTTGGCAAGATTTTCCTCATCAAAATCATTATTGCGCACCCGCAAGCTATAACGTGCTTGTCCCGCATAGACGGCATCTGCGCCATAGGCAAACGCATATTGCATATTACGAAAAGTGCCAGCAGGGCATAAAAGTTCAGGCTTACGGGTCATAACTATCCTTACAGCGTGTCATACAATGTGAAATTGTTGATATTATAACAAATTTGCTAATCACGCGGAAAAAAACTTGAGTAATTTACTCGGAAATCATGATAAAGCGGTTATAAAATATTCAATGATAAACCCGCACAGACTGCCATGATAAGCTCAGCGACTTGCTCATCAAATGCGCCTGACCATTCACCTTTTAATACTAAAGGCGGTTGTATCCAGCGCCAACGCAACCCTGTGAAGATACTCTCTACCGCGCGTTTGCTACCTGTACCGTCAAGCCCAGCACGGATATAACACGCCACAGGCAGTCCTTGTTTTTGCTCAAGGACGGGGTAATAAATTCGCTCAAAAAAATCCTTGGTCAGCCCCGCCATATAACCGAAATTTTCGGTCGTGCCAATGATAATGGCATCCGCTTTTAACACATCTTCCACTTGGGTTTGTAACGGTGTTTTAACAATCACAGTGACGTTATCAATATCCGCTAGCTGTGTGGCGGATTTTGCAACTTCTGCTAATCGCTTGGTATTATCTGATGGGGTATGTAGTACCAATAGTAAATTTTTCATTTCACGCATATTGTATATCCTAAAATGTCATGATTACCCAATTTTGGCGAATAAAAAACCGCAAGGTGATGCGGTTTCAGTCAGCGCTTTAATGAGCAGGTGAGTCACACCAAATGTTAAGGACGGTGGATTTTATCGCCCACGTCCCCCATCATACCGCGCACGGTATTTAAGATATCAGCAGGCAGCACCACGGTTTTGGCATTCGGTGATTTTGACATATCAGTCATGGCTTTGATGTACTGCTCACCTAGTAGATATAGCAGCGGAATCTCGCGCTCGCCCACCGCTTCACTAATCAAGCGAATTGATTGCTCACTGCCTCGCGCCAGCACCACTTGCGCTTCAGCATCACGCCGTGACGCCTCAAGACGTCCATCGGCTTCTGCAATCGCCGCTTGGCGTTGCCCATCCGCTTTGGTCACTGTAGCACGGCGTTGACGCTCCGCAGCCGCCTGTTCTTCCATCGCCATTTGCATGGTAGGAGATGGGCTAATGTCTTGTATTTCTACGGTTTTTAGGGTAATTCCCCAATCGGCAATATCATCAGAAATTGACATTTTTAGCGCGGCTTTGATTTGGTCACGCGATGATAGCGCACTGTCAAAATCCATATCACCAATGATAGAACGCAGTGAGGTTTGTACCAAATTACGAATGCCCTGCTCGTAATTCTCAATACCATATACAGCGCGTTCTGGATGCACGATATTGATATACGCCACCGCATTGGCGATAATCACGACGTTATCACGGGTGATTACCTCTTGCGATGGAATATCTAGCACTATGTCTTTGGTGGTTACTTTATATGCCACGTTATCGACATAAGGAATGATAAAATTCAACCCAGGCTCTAAGGTCTGATGGTACTTACCCAAACGCTGTACAATCCATTTAAACCCTTGTGGTACGATTTTTACCCCTTTATAAAGGGTAAATAGCACAAAGGCGACCAAAAAAATACCAATACCGCTCAACGCTTCCATGACAATTCCTTTATAGATGCTTATTAATACTTATTGATGCTTGGTGGATTCTACAAGCAACTCATTTCCAATGACATCCACGACAATGGCTCTATCGCCAACTGCCAGCGGTGCGCTTTGGTAGCTACGACACACCCACTCATCCGCCCCAAAAATTGGCACACTAAAACGAATCTTGCCCAGTTTATCTGCTTGCGGACTTTGAACAATCATGCCTGTTTCCCCGATGATAACCCCCGAACCCAATCCTGCTGTGGTACGATTTCGCATATAAGGCTTGATAAATTTAAAGCCAATGATAGTAAAAATCACCGACAGTATCAGCCATACCATCAGCCAAAAAAACCAGCTAAACGGTAATAACCATGACAAAGCGGCCACCACAATCGCCGCCACACCAATCGATAAACTCACAAAACTGGTTAAGAATAGTTCAAGAATAATCAGCACTAACCCCAAAATTAGCCAGTGCCAAGGCTCAATTAGCATATCCCCACCTTGATTTTTAGTATACCAAACCCATTATGCAAGATTATGAATTTAAAAACAAATGCCGTTATTTACCCGCTATCTTTGTCACATTATGCACCATCATCGGCTATCAACTGCTTGACCACACAGACCGTTAATTGTGGTTAATGATTGCACAAAGATGCGTTTTTTCCTATAGTGGTCAATGACCCTTTCATCTCTAGAGTCCCAAAAAATACGATGAGCCTTGATGCCCTCAAACTGAGTAACCAATTATGTTTTCCCATTTATTCACTGTCAAAAAGTATCACTAACCACTATCGTCCCCTGCTAAAAGCCTTGGATTTGACCTACCCACAGTACCTTGTCATGCTGGTGCTATGGGAAAAAAGTCCACAAACTGTCGGCACATTGGGTGATTTTTTAGACCTTGATACCGGCACCCTGACCCCTTTATTAAAGCGTCTTGAAAGCAAAGGCTTTGTGCATCGCGAGCGTGCCACCCAAGACGAACGGGTGGTACAGATATCGCTCACTGCCAAAGGGGATGCCCTAAAAATCCAAGCTACGTCCATTCCTAGTGCTATGTTAGCTGCCATGCAGTTAGATGACGAAGCAATAGATCTGCTACAACGAGTGGCGCAAAAACTCTGCCCGACTCATACAGAGGTGTGTACCCACAATCTATTACCCAAAAACCAATAAACAAATTTTTAGCGTTAAGCGCTATCTGCATACGTCTTATCTATTATCATGCGTCTTGTTAGGGTATCGTTAGATTTAGCATTTTTAGTTATTTGTTATTAGTTTGTATGCAGCGTGTGAGAATTTGATTACCGTGTCTAGTCACTGAAGATTATATTGTGTAAAATATAATTTTTTAAAACTTAAATATTAAAACCTAAATACTGTGGCGAATGTTGTAATACCTATCGCTGATTTTTTTCATTCATTCACGCAAGTTAAGTATTCAAAAAAAGGTACTCTTATGAAAATTTTTTATAAAACCCCAACTGCGATCTCAACCGGTGGCCGCTCAGGCCATGTTGCACTAGAAGATGGTTCACTGGGCTTTGATTTACAAACCCCTGAGCAAAATAGCACAGGCGTCAACCCAGAAAAATTATTTGCCATGGGCTATGCCGCGTGTTTTGACAATGCATTGACTCATGTGGCACAGCGCATGAACCTAGAAGGCGTCAGCTCAAAAACCTCAGCAGTGGTTGGGCTTGGTATGAATACCCAAGGCGGTTATGCGCTTGACATCGATTTGTATATTGAACTTAGCGGCGTCAGCGAAGAACAAGCGAAAGCCTTGGTTGAAACGACGGATAAGGTCTGCCCGTATTCCAATGCTGTGCGTGGCAATGTTGACGTACGTCTGCATACCAAGGTCGTGGCATAATCAATTTAACATAATTGCCATTGCAAGCGGCTTGCTCAGCTGTCAAAGACCCATTTGGGCACATTCACCGTTTTGTTGAGCAAGTTGAAAACCACCCAAGCTATGTAAAAGCCAATGATAAAATTGGCAAAATTGAGCTTGAAAAACTTGGGCAATAATCTTTATCACTATTACTTTATCACTACTATATTAGGAATATTTCATGTCACTGATTGAGAATTTACAATGGCGCCATGCCGTCAAAGCCTTTGACCCAAACCAAAGCGTGAGTCAAGAAAATATCGACAAAATCATCGAAGCCGCCCGACTGGCGCCCACCTCATCGGGATTGCAGCCATTTAAAGTTATCGTGGTCAAAAACCAAGCCATCAAGGCGCAGCTAGTGGCCGGTGCACTCAATCCTGACTGCATGAAAGAATGTTCTCACGTGCTTGTTTTTGCAGGTTGGCAGGATTATAGCGCCGAAAAAATTGATACCGTGTATGACATGACCACAGATGAGCGTGGCTTACCTAGAGGGCGTTTTGATAGCTATACTTCCATGCTCAAAGCAAGTGTGGCCAAAAAAAGCGCAGACGAAAACTTTGAACATATCGCTCGCCAAGCTTACATTGGCTTGGGACTTGCTTTGGCACAAGCAGCAGAGCTTAAAGTAGACAGTTGCCCTGCCGAAGGCTTTGATCCTAAGCTGATTGATGAGGTATTAGGTTTAGAGAAATTGGGGCTAAAAAGTATCGTAATCATGTACGTGGGTGTTTCAGATCCAGCACGTGATTGGATTGCGCCTATGGCAAAAGTACGCGTAGCCACTGAAGATTTTGTTATTGAATACAATTAATTCATTAGCTATCAAAAACCTCTAAGAAAAACCCTCTAAATAGCTTATTTAGAGGGTTTTTTATATCTACACCGAGCAAGTGATGTTGGTTAAAGCAATTTGTACGGGATAAGTTTCATGAAGAACGGATTTTTTTAACAATCATAGTGATTGACAGCGAACCGGTAGATTGACAATACCCACCACCGGTACGCCATTTTTGGTAAAGGGGTTAAATTTGCCGCTCTTAGCTTGCATAGACAGTTGTCTATCGACTCTGGCATTGCCAGTCGATTTGGCTAAAGTGACGCTGGTTGGATTGCCTTGTTTGTCCACCGTATAGCGAATAATCGCTGTTAATGCGCCATTTTCCAGGTCTTCACTATGACAGCTAAAACTAGGTTGCCGTCGCCAACTTGCTTGCCCTGCCGAAAAGCTCACAGGTGAATTATTTTGCGCTTGCTGGGCTTCTTTATCCTTGTCGGCTTGTTGTTGTTTTGCCTTTTCGGCTTTCGCCCTAGCTTCATCTGCTTGTCTGGCTTTGGCATCAGCTAGCGCTTTTTGACGATCTATTTCTGCTTGTTTGCGCTCACGCTCTTGTTGTTCAATTAATTGGTTGTCCAACGCTTTTTGCCGTGCAAGCGCTTGTTGGCGTTCCAATTCTTGTTGCCGTTCCAATTCTTGTTGTTGTTTTAAGTCTTGCTGTCTGGCGAGTGCTTGCTGGTGTTCAAGTTGTTGTTTTTGCGCGTGTTCGGCTCGCTCATTGGCGAGGGCTAGTTGCCTTGCCATGACAATGTCTTGGTCAACTTGTGGCGGCTTGACGATCGGTTTTTCTGCTGGTTTCGACGGTTCGGATAACGGTTTAATCGGTTGTTCTACAGGTTTTTTAGCAATCGGTTTTTCGACTGTTTTCTCAATAGGCTTGCTGATGGGTTTTTCTATTGGCTTTTCTTCTGGTTTTTCTGCTATTTTTTCTATGGGCTTTTCTGTTGGCTTTTCGACGGGCTTAGGTAGTTGTTTTATCGGTTGTTGCTCGGCTGTTACCGTCATCTCTTCAGGCTTGGTTGGCGCAGGTGGTGGCGCGATAAAGCTAATTTCTAACGGTGGCGTGACTTTGGGCGGTTTGATATCAGGCGTTGCCATATTTGCCAAGCTAATCGCTACGATACCATGTAAGCTCAATACACCAATCAGTGCCAACGTGCCCGACTTTTTATCGACTATGGCGCTAATATCGTTTGAGAAATGGGCTGGACTAAAGTTAGCGTGACGTTGGATAGACATAGTTATAGCGCTGTATGTTTAGGGAAACTTTTGAAATCGCTGTATTATAGTGTGAATGATAATCGTTATCAATATCTTAAATGATATTAATTCTTATTTATAAAAATTAATGATAATTATTATCATCAATGCTATGATTTGCTATTTTAAAACTTTGACCCGGGTCAACTCATGCTAACCACCCAATCGCTTACCGTCATGCGCCAACAAAAAACCCTTTTACACAACATCAATGTCACCATTGAGAAGGGAAAAATCTATGCCTTAATTGGGCATAACGGTTCGGGCAAATCGACATTGATTAAAGCTTTGGCAGGGGAAACCACCCCCACTAGCGGACAGATTTTATTACCGGATTTGCCTGACAAATCAATCTTTGATTTACCGCCAAAAACCCTCGCCCAACAAGTCGCCTATTTACCGCAAAAATTGCCTGATGCCAGTCAATTTACCGTGGCCGAACTGGTGATGTTAGGGCGATACCCTTACCAAAAATGGCTACAAAAGCCTACGCCACAAGACCATACTAGGGTGCGTGAAGCAATGGCGCTGACCCAAGTCACGCTGTTTGCCGAGCAATCAGTGGCAACGCTATCCGGAGGGGAGCGCGCCAGGGCATGGCTTGCCATGTGTATCGCCCAAGATACGCCCTATTTGCTACTTGATGAACCACTTGCCCCGCTCGATATCGTCTATCAAGTTGAAATACTGCGTCTCATTCGTGATTTGGCACGGCAGAAAAACAAGGCGATTGTGATTATTATTCACGATATTAATCTTGCGGCACAGTTTTGTGATGAGTTCATTGCGTTAAAAAACGGCAAGCTTTGTCATGTGGGTGATATCGCCAGTACTATGCAACCGCAAGTGCTTGACCAGATTTTTGGTATCAATTTGCATTTATTAAGTCACCCAGTCACCGGAAATAAAGTGGCGGTGGTGTGATGAGAGCTTTTTGCTTGCTGATTGTTTTGTTTTTTTTGACAGCTTGCCAGCCTCAGGGGGCTTTAAAGCTTGAAGCACCGCCCGCAGAGGCTCACAGCGTCAAAGTCATCACCCCTGATTGGGCGGTGGCTTCGACACTCACCGCCCTAGGCTATCCACCGATTGCCACAGGCGATACCAAAAGCTACCGTGAATGGGTGGGTACACCCTCGCTGCCAAGTGATATTATCGATATTGGGGAACGATTTACCCCAAACTTTGAACGGCTTGCCCAACTCACCTCACCTTCTAACAATATTGTGATTATTGATAATGATTTTTATGCCCACCTAAGACCTGCTTACGGCAACACACCCCATAAGTCGGTGAGTTTTATGTCAAAAAACGCGGTAGCGACTTGGCAGGACTATGCTGAACCGACTCTTCAGCTGGGTGAAATTATTCATCAGCCGCAACGCGCTCAGCAATTTTTAATGCAGTCAAAAAAACAGCTTGGCGCGCTTGGTGCGACATTTCGCCAAAAGCATCCCCACATCAAAAAAATTGCGGTGGTGCAGTTTGCCGATAGCAATAATTTGCGGATTTATACCAACAATAGCCTGTTTCGACCGACCTTTGAGGTGATGGGGTTAAGTTTGATTACCCTTGAAAATCAGATGGGTAAAGGCAATCTTTGGGGATTTAATTCGCTGGCATTGGGTGATTTGGCAAAACTTGATGATGATACCTGTTTGGTAGTGGTTGAGCCGTTTAGCCCTATGCTACGCCAAGAATTAGCCAAAAATTTGCTGTGGCAACGGCTAGGCTATGGCGCAAGGGCTAAAAATAGTCGCTGTATGGCAGTATTACCGCCGATTTGGCTGTATGGCGGCGTGTCTTCTATGGTGGTATTTGGCGAGCGATTAAATCAGGCTCATTGGTTAGGGGGCAAGGCGCATGGGTAATACAACTAGGCTTCAACAGAACCAGCGAGATAACCAGCGAATTACCAAGCCCTTTCATGCTCCTGCCCTTTGGCTTTTTAGTGGCTTATTGTCGCTAGTTTTAATGACCACGGCTTTGGTTGTTAAAACCACTTGGCATGATGCATTGGGGTTATTATTTGCCCGTTCACAGTCGCTAACCTTAGCGCAAATGGTGTCGCAGTTACAAATTTTGCCGACTATGCTAGTGGCGATATTTGCCGGGGGATTACTGGGCGTAGTCAGTGTCTTACTACAGCAATTGGTCAAAAATACCCTTGCTTCAGATAGTACGCTTGCGGTAGGGACAGGGGCACAATTGGCTTTATTAATTGTGACGCTGTTTTTTCCCAGTTTCGGCTTGTATGGTAGCTTTTGGGTGGCATTTGTTGGCGCATTACTGAGTATGGGCTTGGTGTTTGCGATTGCTGCCAACAGCCGTATGAATCCTGTGGTGCTCATTTTGGGTGGTTTGGTGGTCAATATTTTGTTTTCTGCTATTTCCTCACTGTTGATGATTTTTTTCTCAGAAAGGGTTATGGGGGTCATGGCATGGGAAAGCGGTAACTTAACCCAAACCAGTTGGCAAAATAGCCAGTTTTTTGTGCTAATAAGCTTAATCCTGCCCGTTATCTTGTTATTTTTGGTCAAACCTTTAACCATCATGAGCCTTGATGAACGCCAAGCCAAAGCCTTGGGAGTGCCTGTGGCTGCTGTGCGTATGCTGGTAGTAACCCTTGTTGCAGTAGTCACTGCAAGCGTTGTAAGCCGCGTGGGCGTTTTAAGTTTTGTGGGATTGGCTGCGGCAAGTGTCGTTAATGTAGTAGCGATTCGCCCGATTGGGCAACGCTTAATGGCAGGATTTGCCTTTGGGGCGATGCTGTTGTGGCTCACTAATAACATTGTGATGCTGATGTCACCCTGGTTTAAACCATTACTTAATATAACGCTGCCTATGGGGTCGGTAACAGGAATATTAGGTGCCGGGTTGATTATTTGGTTGGTCATTCGACAAAGTAAACAGCCCATGATTGCCGAACAAAGCCCTAGCCTGTTGGTCGGCAAACGCCGATATTTTGGTGGCGGTTTTTGGGTAGTTGCGGTCGGGTTGTTACTGCTTGTGACGGTAGGCGTATTACATATTTCCCCTGATGCGATGGGCAGTTTTGGATGGCATACAGAGGCAAGTTTTATCGAGAGTTTTCGCCTGCCTCGCACCCTATCGGCAATGGCAACAGGTCTGATGCTGGCTACCGCAGGGGTGCTATTACAAAACTTGACGCGCAATCCGATGGCAAGTCCTGAAGTCATGGGCATCAGTTCAGGTGCGGCATTGGGGGTGGTATTGGTGTTCGTGCTCAGTCCAGTGATATTAGGCACACTGGGACTGGCAACTGATTCTTTTTGGGCATTGGGGTTGCCTTTATTGGGCGGACTGTTAGGTGCGGGTTTGGTGTTACTGTTGGTTTTGTGGCTTGCTCGTCGGCTATCCTCAAGCTATTTGTTACTCGTGGGTGTGGCGATTTCTGCATTGATGGGTGGTATTTTAACTTTAATCAAACTGTCAGGCGACCCTCGCTTACAAGCCATGCTCAATTGGCTATCGGGTACAACGTATCATGCTTATCCTGTGACGGCGTGGGCATTAATGGTCATTGGTACAGTGTTATTTTTGCTTAGTTTTTTGCTATTAAAGCCACTTAGGGTGATTAGCTTAGATGAAACGATGGCTCGCAGTTTGGGCGTATCAGTAAAACGTAGCGAAATACTGATTTTTAGTCTTGTAGCGGTGTTAAGCACTGTTTCGACACTGGCGGTTGGACCGCTAAGTTTTATTGGATTGATGACGCCGCATTTAGCCAAGACACTTGGGGCAGTGCAGTTACCCCACCAATTAGCCTTGTCAGCGCTACTGAGCGCAGGACTGATGTTGATTGCTGATTGGGTGGGACGTTATGCGATTTTTCCCTATGAAATACCTGCGGGCACCATCGCTTCCATCGTAGGCGGTTTATATTTTTTATGGTTGATGAAAGGTATGAAAAATTAAAAACATAACTTCTTAGGTTACGCTATCATTACTTATTGTAAATAGAAATAATAATTGTTATCATTCGCAAAATGTTTTATCTATTATCTTTTGAGTGATCAAATATGCGTTTATCCCTATTATCTTTAGCAGTGCGTTCGTCTTTGGCAGCAAGTACGGTTGGCTTATTATCAACCGCGGCGATGGCAGAAGAATCCAATACCACGGATGCTGCCACAGAAACCCTACTCGATGAAATCGTGGTGACTGCAAGTGCGGATGCATCAAAAACTGGTTTGCCGCCAGCCTATCAAGGTGGGCAAGTCGCCACAGGTAGCCGTATCGGCATGTTGGGTAATAAATCGACCATGGAAACGCCTTTTTCGACCACCGCCTATACCAATGACTTTATTTTAAATAAACAAGCGGATTCTGTTGGCGATATCCTAAAAAAAGATTCAACGGTGCGTGTGGCGCGTGGCTTTGGTAACTTTCAAGAAGCTTACCTTATTCGCGGATTTGTCACCAACTCTGACGATACCATGATGAACGGCTTATACGGCATTATGCCCCGTCAATATATCGCAAGCGAGCTATTTGAGCGGGTCGAAGTACAACGTGGCGCGAGTACCTTCCTAAATGGCATGGCGCCTGGGGGTAGTAATAAAGGGGGCACAGTCAATTTGCTGCCAAAGCGTGCCACGCAAACGCCGATTCGTAAAGTCACTATCAGCAGCGAAAATGCCGAAAATGGTAAAATTGCCCTAGACGTGGGACAACGATTTGGCGCAAATCAAGCGTACGGTGTGCGTGCCAATGTCGCCTATCAAGACGGCGGTACAGCAGTCGATGATGAAAAAGCCAAATTGGGTTTGGTCGGTTTGGGCTTAGATTATCGCCAAGATAACATGCGGTTATCGGCAGATTTGGGCTATCAAAATAACGAACTGCAAAAAACACGCACCAATGTCACCTTGTCAGGTTTGACCCGTGTACCCAATGCCGCCGATGCCAAAAGCAACTGGTCGCAACCATGGAGTTATTCAAATGAAAAAGATGTGTTTGGCACATTACGCGCTGAATATGACCTTAGCCCAAATTTGACTGCCTATGGCGCATATGGCTTCCGTCATGGCGAGGAAGAGAACTCGCTTGCAAACTTGACGGTCACCAATTTAAATGGTGATGGCACCACCTACCGCTTTGACAATGCCCGTGAGGATGACATTAACACAGGCGAAATCGGTATCCGTGGCAAACTGACCTCAGGCAAAATCAACCATAACTGGGTAGTGTCTGGCAATATCTATAAAGCACAGACAAAAGCGCCTTATCAATTTGATTGGCAAAACACGCTGACGACCAATTTATATCACCCAACCTCGTACGCCAAACCCAGCTGGTCAGCAGCGGCGTTGGCAGGTGGCGATATCGACCATCCTACTAAGACAGGCGAAACCACGCTCACCAGTGTGGCATTGGCAGACACCCTAGCCTTCATGGATGATAAACTTCAAGTGACCTTGGGGGCAAGACACCAAACCATTGAAGATGAAAGTTTTGACCCCACCACCCAAGCCAGCAATGGCAAATATAAAGAAAGTAAAACCACGCCTGCGTTTGCCCTATTATATCGCCCTAGCGATGAATGGTCAGTCTTTGCTAACTATATGCAAAGCCTCAGCAAAGGCGAAACTGCCCCTCTCACCACCACCATTGATGGCGTAACAACTGAGCTGACCAATGCAGGTCAAGCCATGTCACCGTACGTCACCAAGCAAAGCGAAATCGGCGTGAAATACGACCGCGGCGTTATCGGCGCAGGTCTCACCGCTTTTCAAACCAACAAACCGCGTTATACTACCATTGATACTACCTTTGAAGCGCACGGCAAAAACCAACATAAAGGCATTGAGCTCAATGTATATGGACAACCCACCGCCAATATGCGAGTGCTAGGCGGCGTGACTTTCCTTGATACCCAACAAAAAGACACCGGCAATGATGCCACTGAAGGGAAGCAAGTTATCGGTGCGGCAAAACACCTGTTGAACCTAGGGCTAGAATATGATTTACCACAACTAGACGGCTTAACCTTAACAGGCGATGTCATCCATACCGGCAAACGTTACGCCAATGATGCCAACACTCTAACAGTCGATGGCTACACCACTGTGGATTTGGGTGCAAGATATAAAACCCAACTTGCTGGTAAAGCAGTCACGCTCAAAGGGGTGATTGCTAACGTCACCGATAAAGACTACTGGTCATCGGTGGGCGGTTATGAAAATACCGCAGGTGACAACGGTGCAGGCTATCTTACCTTAGGTGAGCCACGCACATTTAAGCTGTCAGCGACCTTTGATTTTTAATTTGACCCATTGTTAAGGTTTGCCATCGGATGAAGCTTGCTTTGTCCGATTTTTATTTGAGACTGCCTAAAAAATAAAAGCTAAACAGGAAATACATGTTCCCCACTACCATGCCCCTTATGACCCTCATCTGGCAACAGCACCGCTTTGCCTTTATCAAAGTCATCTTGCTCAATCTGCTTAATGCCTTGGTGAATGTCGCTATTATCGCCTTTATTAACCGTTTTTTAATCGCAGCAGTCGGCACTGATAATTCCCTATTAGGCAGTTGGCAGATATTAGCGGTGTTTTTGGTAGCGATTATGGGTTTATTAGCGACAACGTTTATGTCACAGCTTGCCTTGACTAAGTTGGGACATCGCTTTGTGTTTGAATTACGTTCGCAACTGATAAAACGTATCTTAGACACTTCAATCGCCCAAGTTGAAAAAATTGGTAGTGCCAAGCTGTTAGCCAGCTTAACTACCGATGTGCAGTCGATTACCGTGGCGTTTGTACGCTTGCCTGAGCTGGTGCAAGGGGTGATTATCTGCACGGCGACCGCGGTTTATTTGGGGTTTTTATCCGTGCCAATGCTGCTTGTGGTCATGGGGTGTATTACGCTGACCATTTTTATCAGCAGTAAACTCGTTGGCCATGTGTATGCCCATTTAGCCACATTACGAGAAATCAATGATGCACTGTATCAAGATTATCAAGCAGTGATTGATGGACGAAAAGAACTTGCCTTAAATCGTGAACGTGCCAAACGTCTATTTACCAATGATTATCAACGCCACGCAAGCGACTATTTCAGCCATATTGTTAAAGCCGATACTTTTCATTTGTCAGCCGTAAGCTGGTCAAATATTATGATGTTTGCCGTAATTGGGGTGATTTATGCCCTAGCAAATATTTATCACTGGGTAAATACCGCCACCGCCACTACGTTTGCCCTCACCGTATTATTTATCCAGTCGCCTCTACTGATGGCGATTGGGGCATTTCCCACCGTGCAAACGGCTAAAGTTGCCTTGGAAAAAATACAGTCATTACAGCTTGCCGACTATAGCCCAGATTTTGATACCCAAATTTTAACCCCAAATTGGCAAGTCATTACTTTTAAAAATATAAATTATCACTATGACAATAGCGCAAATTTTGGCTTAAAACATATCAACCTTACGTTAAAACGGGGCGAAGTGGTGTTCTTAATTGGCGCCAATGGTAGCGGAAAATCTACACTTGCCAAGCTCATCACAGGGTTATATCAGCCCAAATTTGCGGAAAATGCCGGTATTTTTATCGATAATCAGCCTGTCGCCTCAGAACATTACCCCCATTATCGCCAGTTATTTTCGGCGATTTATAGTGACTTTTATCTGTTTAAAACTGTGATGGGAAGCGCACAAAATGCCCCCAATGCTGAGTTAATCGACAATTGGCTAGATATCTTAGCCATCAAAGAAAAAGTCAGCGTCACCGATAACCAACTGAGCGCCACCGAACTTTCGCAAGGGCAGCGCAAACGCCTTGCCATGCTGCTTGCGGTGGCTGAAGAAAAGTCTATTTTACTGCTTGATGAATGGGCTGCCGACCAAGACCCTGCCTATCGCCGTGTGTTTTATCACCACATTATTCCCATGTTGCAAAAAATGGGCAAAACGCTGTTTATTATTAGTCATGATGACAGCTATTTTGAAAAGGCGGATAGATTGTTGATGATGAAAAATGGCGAACTCAGCGAGCTTACCGGTTTGCAACGCGAAAAAGCCAGTCTAGATGCCATTACAGTGATTGGCGAGCATTAAACAGTCGACATGGACTGCTCTAAAACCTCGTAACAGCTGATTAAATATAATTGCAAATGAGAATAATTATTGTTATTATTTTCATTAATTTTACCATACTGTAAATTTCTGTAATTACTTATTGTGGCGGGGTCACTTATGCGTTTATCTTTTTTATCAGTAGCAATACGTGCTAGTTTAGCGGTGGGTATCAGCCATGTTTTTGCCAGTCAAGTGCTGGCAGACGTTGCAGCCAATAGCGAAGAAGCACCTGAAACCACATTAGATACCTTGGTCATTCGTAGTGATGCTTACCGCACCACCGCTACCAAGACCGCCCTCGACCCCGAAAAAACCCCCATGAGTTATTCTCGTATCGAGCAAGAGACATTGCAGCAACGCCAAGCAGACAGTGTGGCGAGTGCGCTGCGTTATGAGCCAGGTGTCAGTAGCGAAAGTCGTGGGACGGTTGGCATTTTTGATGAATATACCCTGCGTGGTTTTAAGAATTATTCTAACTTTTATGATGGGATGCGTCTGCCGTATGATGGAACTTGGAATTTAATGCCCCAAGTCGATGCTTATGCTACCGAAGCTGTGGAAGTACTCAAGGGACCTGCTTCGTCACTGTACGGCTATAATGAGCCGGGCGGCATGGTCAATCAAATCGCTAAAACCCCAAAAAACACCCCCGAAAACGAAATCAGACTACGCGCAGGTACCAATAATCTTAAAGAAATCGCCATTGACAGCACAGGTCCTATTGACGATACCACCAATTATCGCATGGTGGCATTAGCCCGTGAAAAAGACGGACAAATGCAAACCACGGAAGAAAAACGGGTGCTACTCAATCCATCTATCGAATGGAAACCGAGCAACAATATCTCGGTGCTTGCCAATTTGTATTATCAAGATGACCCTCATCAAGTTCCTTCTACCCCACTACCAAGCGTTGGCACAGTGTATAAAGCCAGTTATGGTAAGTTAGACGCGGATGCCTACGCCGGCGATAAATGGAATGATTTTAGTAAAAAAGTCTTTATGCCAAGCGAGACCATCAACTGGAAAATCAATGATTTGTTAACCTTTAAACATACCTTGCGTTATACCGATGCCGATGCCCAACAAAAAAACACCTACCATCAAGGCTTTAGCGAGGGCTCAGACAGCCAGCTCATACGCACCGCCTACACGACCGATGAAAAAATGACCAACTGGGCAACCGATAACCAATTGGCTTATAGTCTGATTACCGATAATACCTCGCACAATTTGCTATTGGGTGTGGACTATCAAAAAACTGATAGCACGGCTAAGTACGCAGACGCCATGTACAATGGCGTACCTATCATCGATTTAAGCGATCCTGATTATGATTTATTTAGCAAAACTGCCATTAGTTTGACAGGCTATCAACAAACCGATGATATTGAGCAAAGTCAATTCGGCGTTTATCTACAAGATGAAATGCAATGGAACAAGCTTACTGTAGTCGCAGGGTTACGCCATGACGACTATAAAAGCACCACCAAAACCACTGCCACAGGTAGCGATACAAAAACCACCGTCAACGAAGCCAACCAAACATCTGGTCGGTTGTCAGCCCTGTATCAACTTGACAATGGGTTTGCCCCGTATGTCAGCTACGCTCAGTCATTTCAACCCGTGTTAGGTGTCAACTATATTACAGGTGAAGCCTTTAAACCCACCACCGCCAACCAAGTTGAAGTCGGCATAAAATACAACTCGCCAGATAAAGCCACCAAAGCCACGCTATCTGCCTACGATATCACGCGCAAAAATGACAAGGTGACTGCCATCGACTGGACCAAACAAACCCAAACAGGTGAAACCACGTCAAAAGGTTTTGAAATTTCTGCCGATCATCGTTTCAACGATTGGTTCAATGTGGGTGTCGGCTATGGTTATGTCGATGCCGAAATCACCAAGGATGAGTTTAATCCGCAACTGGTTGGCAATACCCCGCAACAAATTGCCAAGCACAATGCCACACTGTGGGCGAGTATGAAACCCAACACCAAAACCGCGGTGCAAGTGGGTGTGCGGCACATCGCTGGGATGCAGATTGATAGAGAAAACTCAGATACTTTGCCAAGCGTGACCTTGGTCGATTTGGCTGGCAGTTATCAAATTAACCCCACGTTTGATGTGGGCTTGACTGTCAGTAACTTGTTTGACAAAACCTACGTGGGTAGTTGTTATGACCGCAATAATTGCTGGATGGGCGCAGAGCGACAAGCCAGTGTTAGTTTAACCGCGAAGTTTTAATCATATTCATAAATTTAAACAAAGGACTTGTTACCCCAAGTCCTTTCCTTATCGCCCTTTAACAAAAATTACATTCTATGCACCCAGAAAATCTGACTTTATTTGATGACCCAGAAATTGCCGACATCATCGATCACATCAACGAAGACCACAGCGATGATATGAAACACATGGCGTTAGGCTTGCTAAACTTAACCAAGGTTCAGCAAAAAACCTTAAAAAATGCGACCTTGCGCCAAATCTATCAACAAGGCTTGCTGTTGGATTTGCAATTTGCGCAAAGCGAGCCGCACTTAGACAATCAGCTTTTGGCATTTAGTGAGCCGACCCAAACCCTTGAAAAATTCAACGACCAATATGTCGCCTTATTGCAGCGCAGTGACCGCAAACAAGGTAAAAAAACCATTGACATCAAGCAGCGTCAATTTTGCCTGCAAAGCGTGGAAGCGGTTAGTCACCATATGTATCGTTTGACAGTGCAAACCGATAGCGATTTATCCGATTTACCGGCAGGTTATGCGTTTTTATTTGATGTCAAACTGCCCGCCACCGACCTAAAAAAACACCCCCGCCCATACCGCTATTATACGCTTCGCAAGGCATGGCAAACCGTCAATGAAAACGGCGAAACGCAAAATCTTGCTTGGATAGATATTTATTGTCATGGAGAAAAAAACGGCGAAATCAGTCTTGGCGAAACTTGGGTAAAATCGTTAAAAACAGGCGATGTTTTTACCAGTGAGCGAGAATTCCCCGAAAAAATCGACCATCTCGATGTTAATCAGCCACAGGGACAAAGTCTATTAGTCGCTGATGAAACCTCACTGCCGACCGTAGCCAGACTGTTAGAGCAGTCGCCAATGAGCGAGCAGACAACACCGCCGATTGTACTGACCTTTTTGCAAAGCCAGCAAGATTTGGCTTATTTAGAAGACGTTTTAGCCCAGTATCCTGCAACGGTGTTGCCAATTGTCGCGGATGATAACCAACTGCCCCATACGCAGATTTTTACGACCCTACAAGATTTTTTACAACAACATCCTCACAAAATTGACCACATCTGGGGTGGTCTTGAAGCGACAACAACGAAAAAACTGCGTTCGCTATTGGATGAGTTATTACAGTTAAGTCGGGATAATAGCGTACTAAAAGTGTATTGGCGAGCAAGCTAACGGCTATCTCGGAATTGGGCAGACAATCAGATGCGTCTTTGGGTGTTTGGTCGTAACAATTGGTTGTTTGCAGGGTCACTTGACGGTAGGCAGCGGGCAGCGAATTTTATTAGCCCCTATTTATTCATCATTTTGTCACGCAACCTTTCTATGATATTTCACAAATTTATCAACGCTCTTATTTGAGCCTAATTTAGTGAGCGATCATGAACTATAAGACCCATCATTATAAAACCCATCATTCTAAGAATATGCAAATCAAGCGCATTTGCCTCACCACATCCATGATTGTAGCAAGCATGTCACTTGTTGCTTGTAATAACAATGATAATGATAGTAATGACCCTAAACCACAGCAAATCGCTACCAATACGAACCTTAACTTTACTATTCTTGAAACGTCAGATTTGCATAATAATGTCATGAGTTATGATTATTACAAATTGACAGAAGACAAAAGTTTGGGGCTTGAGCGAACCGCAACGCTTATCGATAACGCTCGTAGTGAATCTGCCAATAATATCTTGCTAGATAACGGTGATACCATTCAAGGTAGTGCTTTAGGTGACTATCAAGCAACGGTGAACCCTGTCAAATGTGACGAAACACTGGGCATTTATAAGGTTATGAATGACCTAAAATACGATGCAGGTACGATTGGTAACCATGAATTTAACTATGGTTTGAACTATCTTAATCAAATTACAGGCAGTCAGTTTAATGTTGATGGCATAACCGCAAGTGCCAGTGCTTGTAAAGGACCTGACTTTCCCTTGGTTTTATCCAATGTCATTAGCGCTCGCAATAATCAGCCACTGTTTAAGCCTTATAAAATCATTACCAAAACCTTTACGGCAACCACACCAGATGGTAAGACAGTTACCGTACCGCTAAAAATTGGTATCATTGGATTTACCACACCCGGTATTATGCAATGGGACAAAAAATGGCTAGACGGCAAAGTCACCACCGCCGGTGCGAAAGAAATGGCAGAAAAATATGTGCCACAAATGAAAACTGAAGGTGCAGATGTCATTGTCGCCTTGTCACATGGTGGTATTGATACATCCCCATACAGCCCAACAATGGAAAACGCCAGTTGGCATCTATCGCAAGTGGCAGGTATTGATGCGATTTTGATGGGACACACACATCAAGTGTTTCCTGATGCTAGTAGCAAAGACACCCGCTTAGACCAGGCAGGTATTGATAAAGTTAATGGCTTATTAAACAACGTACCTGCTGTCATGCCAAGCTTTTGGGGTAAGGGGTTAGGCGTCATCAAACTGAATCTAACCTTTGATGGCAAGAAATGGGTCGTCAATAAAAACAATACCAAAGTAGAAGTGCGTACTATCCAAAATGCTGATAAAACTTTTGTAGCAGCTAACCCGCGAGTGGCTCAATTAATTCAGGCAGAACATAATGCCACTATTAATTATGTCAAAACGCCAATCGGTACATCCGATTTCTCAATGACTTCTTACTTTGCTGATGTGGGTGATGTGTCAGCGATTCAAGTGGTCAACCAAGCCCAAGCCAATTATATCAGCGATTATATTAACGCCAATTTGCCACAATATAAAAATATCCCTGTCTTATCAGTAAGTGCCCCATTTAAAAGCGGATTTGCAGGGGGTTCAGATTATACGGATGTCGCGCAAGGCAATATCGCCATTAACAATGCGGCTGATTTGTACCTGTATCCAAATACCGTGTTTGCAGTAAAAATACAAGGCAGTGATATCAAAAAATGGCTAGAGAATTCTGCCAAACGCTTTAATCAAATAAACCCAAGCCTTACTACGCCACAAGCGTTAATCAGCACTTTTCCTGGGTACAACTTTGATATGTTTACCTCACCCGATGTGCAATATGAAATTGATGTGACTAAACCTATCGGTAGCCGTATCCAAAACTTAACCTACAAAGGCAAGCCGATTGAAGACAACGCGCCATTTATCATCGCAACCAATAACTATCGTGCATCAGGTCTAAAGGAGTACTACAGCATCAATGGTACCAATGTAGTTGAATCCCCTGATGCCAATCGTGATGTGCTGATTAACTACATCAAAGTGGCTAAGAATTTATCATTAACCAGTAATGGTAGCAGTCGTAGCTGGCGGTTTGTCAAAGTAAAAACAGCGGGTCTTGTAACCTTTAAATCGAGTGCAAACAAAATTGACTTTGCCCAAAAAGCAGGATTAACCAATATTAGCGTCGTAAATAATGATGACGGTTCAAATAAAGGCTTGGCGGATTATGCGATAGATTTATCAAAATAATCGCTAAGAAACTTGTATTTCATTTATTTTTAAAAGTGTGGTAGTTGCCACACTTTTTTTATCTCATCAAGCATCCAACCGTGCAACGACCAAGCTTTGACATGCCATCCTTCTTACGTTTATACCGGATTTTACGACGATTCTGTTTTGTTATTTGTTTTTCATGAGGGTAGTGCCTCAGGTTTTTAAGTCTCCGATAATACCCTGTATAAAACATCTTAAGAACCCACAAAGCAAAAAAACACCCCCTTACTGATGTAAGGGGGGTGTTTTA
>NZ_DAMALV010000007.1:12255-118174 GCF_032069585.1 Moraxella sp. CTOTU48268 | reverse complement strand
CGCTCTAGCCTTTGCTTATCATTGGCTGAAGCTTTGAATGTTCAACAGAACCTAAAAGAACCGATAACAAAAAAATCATTTACCTTAGCTTGCATCGCAGTATTAGGCGTGGCATTGACAACGCTGAGTGAGAACTTTACATTGAGTTGGGGGATTGTGTTTGGTTTATTGTCTGGGGTGTGCTATTCACTGTATGGCATTTTAGGCAAAAGAGCCTTACACAAACACTATCCGCCGACCTTGGTGTTTTTTAGCTCGGTGGTGATTAGTGCCATGGCTTTATTATTACTACCGATGACCTATCAAACCTATGCCAAAGCCTTCACCATGCCTGCTATCACTTGGTTGTGGGTGATGGGGCTAAGCCTAGTGGGTACCGTGATTCCGTTTTTCTTGTATATGTCAGCCCTGCACAAACTCCCTGCAACCAAAGCCTCGGTCTTCACCGTGTTTGAACCGTTTACCGCGATTGTATTATCGATCGTATTACTGCACCAATCGCTCAATGGCATGCAGTACTCAGGGATGATATTAATCCTTTTAGCCACCCTACTAAACTCTATCAAATTGCCCTTGCAGCGTCATCGGCAACTGACAGAAGTCGATGCTCAAGTCTAATAACAGCCCACCACCGTGTAAACATCCCTGATTTGGGCTTCAGCATGTTGGTATCAATGCTCACTGCCTAATGTGGCACAGCCCTTGCATTCTATAAAACCATATATTTTTCATATAGTTAGATAGATATGGCTTGGCACTCAGTACTTACCTTAGCTTTTGACGCCCAACATGCGGGTGAGCATGCGCGCACCAATTTGGTACAACGCCATCACCAAGGCGCCTTGCGGGTACAAAAAGCCTTGTATCCTGAAAGCGGTGAGCAGCAAGGTATTTGTCATGTCATCATGCTGTATCCGCCCGCCGGCATCGCCTTAGGCGATAAACTCGATATTGACATTGGCGTAAAACATCACGCCCACGCCGTGATTACCACGCCCGGGGCAAATAAATGGTACGGTAATTTACCAAGTTACACCCCTAACAAGCAAACCAATGATAGTGCACCAATCGAAAAAACTCAAAAGACCCAAGAATCTCAAAAAACCCAAGAAAATTCAAATAGTTATGCTGTGCAAAATGTCACGGTTTATCTACAAGATGACAGCCGTTTTGAATGGCTACCGCAAGAAAACTGTTTTTATAACGCAAGTTTTGCCCATGCCACCAATCAGTTTTTTATCAGCCCAGCTGCCAGTGTTATCGCTTGGGAAATTAACCTATTAGGGCGAGAGCATCATGGCGAGCGCTATAGTACAGGCGAGATGCGGTTATCAAATTTATTTTGGCGCGTGGATGAGCAGCCCAAATTGCTGCTTGCTGATACTTTACATCACTGTGCCGAACACGATTGGTTTGGCTCACCCGTGGGGCTAAATAACCATAGCGTCTTTGCCAGCTTATGGGTTGTGCCAAGCGTTGATGCCCAAAAACAGCTGATTGAATGGGTTAAGCAATTACGATTATTTATCGACCACCATAGCTTGCCTGTCTCTTGCACCCAAACAGGGGAGGTGATGATTATTCGCTATTTGGGGGATGATGTCCGCCAATGTTTTGACAGTTTTGGTGCAGTCCGTGGTGAGATTCGCACTTTAATGTGGCAACAAGCCAGTCATTTGCCCCGAATTTGGGCAACCTAATGGCAGTGATGGTCTAATTTTTAATACTAAAAAAAACAATTGGAGTAACCCATGCATTTAACCCCCGCTGAAAAAGATAAATTACTCATTTTTACCGCAGGACTGGTTGCCGAACGCCGCAAACAACGTGGCTTAAAACTTAACTATCCAGAAGCGATTGCTTATATCAGTATGTTGGTACTCGAAGGGGCAAGAGAGGGCAAAACAGTGGCACAGTTGATGGGCGAAGGCACCACGTGGCTTAGGGTTGAGGATGTGATGGATGGCATCGCTGAGATGATTGACGATGTGCAAGTGGAAGCAACCTTTCCCGATGGTACCAAACTGGTGACCATTCACCAACCGATTGTGTGATTTAAACAGTATAAGGGGTAAACCATGAAAGTTGGCGAATATAAGCTAAAAGACCAAGCCATTATCCTTAATGAAGGGCGCGCCGTCCAAACTATTTTGGTCAAAAACACCGGCGACAGACCGATTCAAATCGGCTCTCACTACCATTTTGCCGAAGCCAATGACGCACTGGCGTTTGACCGTGACAAGGCGCTCGGGTTTCGCTTAAATATCTTATCGGGTACGGCAGTGCGCTTTGAGCCCGGGCAAGCGCGGTCAGTGGAACTGGTCGAGTTTGGTGGCAACAAGGCGATTTTTGGGTTTGCTGGGCGGGTGATGGGGCAAGCCACCGCATCTGTGGATACCGCAAGTTTGCCAAAATCACAAAAATCCGTACCCCGCCAAATGTATGCCGAGCATTTTGGCTTAACCGTGGGCGATAAACTGCGTCTTGCTGATACCGAGCTGTGGCTGGAAGTGGAAAAAGACTTTACCAGCTATGGTGAAGAGGTCAAGTTTGGCGGTGGCAAAGTGATTCGTGATGGCATGGGGCAAGGGCAGCGCCCATTTGCTGAGGTGGCTGATACCGTGATTACCAACGCGCTTATCTTGGATTATACCGGGATTTATAAAGCCGATGTGGCGATAAAAGACAGCCGAATTTGGGCGATTGGCAAGGCGGGCAACCCCGATGTTCAATCCAATGTCACCATCGCCATTGGCGCAAGCACCGAGATTATTGCAGGTGAAGGCAAAATTTTGACCGCGGGCGGGATTGACACCCATATTCACTTTATCGCGCCGCAGCAAGCGGAAGTTGCCTTGATGTCTGGGGTGACGACCATGATTGGCGGGGGTTCAGGGCCTGCCCAAGGCACACTTGCCACCACCTGCACCAACGGCAAATACCATATCGAAACCATGCTCAAAGCCCTTGATGACATTCCCATGAACATTGGGCTACTGGGCAAAGGCAATGTCAGCTTGCCGCAGCCGATTGTCGAGCAAATCGAAGCGGGTGTGGTCGGGCTAAAACTGCATGAAGACTGGGGTACCACGCCGCAAGCGATTGACAACTGCTTGAGCGTTGCCGAAGAGTATGATGTGCAAGTGGCGATTCATACCGATACGCTCAACGAAAGTGGCTATCTAGAAAGCACGCTAAATGCCTTTAAAGACCGCTGTATTCACACCTTTCATACCGAAGGCGCAGGCGGCGGGCACGCCCCTGATATTTTGCGGGCGATTGGCGAGCCGCATGTGTTGCCGTCGTCGACCAACCCCACGCGACCGTTTACCATCAACACCATTGATGAGCATCTCGACATGCTGATGGTCTGTCATCATTTGAGCCCTGCAATTGCCGAAGATATCGCCTTTGCTGAGAGCCGTATCCGCCAAGAAACCATCGCCGCTGAAGATATTTTGCACGATTTGGGCGCAATCTCGATGATGAGTAGCGACTCGCAAGCGATGGGACGGGTGGGCGAGGTGATTATTCGCACTTGGCAAACGGCGGATAAAATGAAACGCCAACGCGGATTTTTAGCACCCGATACAGTGAGCCAAAATGCGTCTAATATTGAGCTTCATGACATCGACCCAGTGACAGAAGATACAGTGACAGAAAATGACAATTTTCGCATCAAACGCTATATCGCCAAATACACCATTAATCCTGCCATTACCCACGGAATTGCCGAGGAAGTCGGTTCGGTAGAAGTCGGTAAATGGGCGGATTTGGTGTTATGGTCGCCCAAATTCTTTGGGGTCAAACCTGACACGATTTTAAAAGGTGGTAGCATCGCCGCTTACCCGATGGGCGATATCAATGCCTCCATTCCAACCCCGCAGCCGGTGCATTATCGTCCGATGTTTGCAAGCCTTGGCAAAGCCACCCACCAAACCAGTATCACCTTTGTATCCAAAATCGCCTTTGACAACAATATCCAACACAAGCTCGGCTTGCAAAAAGTGATTCGCCCTGTGCAGGGGATTCGTAACATTCGCAAAAAAGATATGCGGTTTAATAGCTATTGCCCCGAGATGTCGATTAACCCAGAAACCTATGAAGTGCGGGCGGATGGTCAGCTTCTCACTTGCGAGCCGTCAGCTGTGTTGCCAATGGCACAGCGGTATTTCTTGTTTTAAATGGGATTTTAGCTATGAATGCCAATGTGATGACTAAAACCGAACAATCTCATGTAACCTGTGATGAATGTGGTAGTGAGTTTTTTAACAATGTATCGCCAATGCAAAATCTTTGCCCAAACTGTTCGCATTTACTGTATGGGCTTAACAACTGTGAACATATTTAAATAGGATCGCTGTCAAAAATGCGGTTGTCATGGGCAAACTTCTGAGTAGGTAGAAAATTTAACAAAGGATAATAATGAAAATTTATAATCAGCGGGTGCAACAGTTAACTCACCAACAGCAAGCCGATTTGGTCAACCAACAAGCAAACGGGCAGTTTTTGCAGCTCGATTTTGACACACGCCAGCGGTCACGGTTTCGTGCAACCCTGCAAAATGGTGAAGCGGTCGGTATCGACCTGCCACGCACAGGTACGCTCAAAGACGGTGATGTGGTGCAAAATGCGTCAGGCGACATCATACAGATTTTTGCCAAACCACAAACCCTCACCAAAGTCACCGCCGACAATGCTTTTGAACTGATGCGGGGGGCGTACCATTTGGGCAATCGTCATGTACCACTGATGCTCGTTGAGCAGGGTCAAGCGCAGCATGCCTTGTACTTTGAGCCCGATTATGTGCTTGCCGATATGCTAGTGAAATTAGGCTTAACCGTGAGCGAGGTGGAACATGCTTTTGAACCCGAAACAGGGGCATATGGGCATTCACATTCACATTCACACGCACATGGACATGGACATGATAATCGGTTAAGCCATGCCGACACGCAAAGCACAATCGTCGGTGATTTAACCAAAGCCACGTTTTTTTCATGAAAACGATGACAAAAATATCACACCTTACACAGACGGCGCCGCCACAACAATTGCTCAAGCTGATGATGCTGGCGTCGAGCAATTTGCCGATTGGCAGTTATACCTATTCCCAAGGTGTGGAGTCTGCTATTGAGCAAGGCTTTATCCATGATGAAGCCAGTAGTTTGGTGTTTTTGCAGGCGTATCAACAAGAGGTTTTACTCAATTTTGAACTGCCGCTGATGGCAAGTATGATGCAGCTGTCAGCGCAAACAACTCACCATAGCTTGGTGGATAGTCTAGCCAATTTTTATGGGGCAAGCCGTGATAGCCATGAGTTTTTATTAGAGAGTCAACAATTGGCACAGGCATTTTGTGCCTGGCTCGATGGCGTGCTCGACCTTGCGATGCCACAAGATTGGATAGCGCAAGGCTATTTACCGTTATTCGCTCGCTTGGCGTATTTTTGGCAACTGCCGATAGCCGATAGCCTGACGACCTATGTGTTTGCTCAAATGGAAAATCTGACCTTAGCGATTGTCAAAACCTTACCGCTGGGACAAATGGCAGGGCAACGTATTATTTGGCAATTGGGGCAAGCGATGGATGAACCGATTGCCAAGCTTTGCCAAACGCAAGCCAGCAAAGTCAAAACGGCATTGACAGCCATCCATCATCAGCAAGCGGTTATGGCTAAGCTACAAGACATTGCGCCACAATTTTTACAGGCACAGCAGCATGCCCAAACATTACTGATTTTAATCAACCACTTGCAACTATCAGCGTCTGTACCGTCGTTGGCAGAATTATCCTGTCATCATGAACAACAATATAGTCGTCTGTTTCGTTCCTAAACCCTGTCTTTAATATCATTCACAAGGAAACACCATGACTGGCTTTACCCAAAAAACCCCAACCCAACAACCTCGCTTATCCCCGTTACGCCTTGGCATTGGCGGGCCTGTTGGCTCTGGCAAAACCGCTTTGACCTTGAGTCTGTGTCGCCGTCTCAAAGACGTGTACAACATGGCGGTGATTACCAACGATATTTATACCAAAGAAGATTCGGAGTTTTTGACCCGCCATGATGCCATGCCCGCTGAGCGGATTATTGGGGTGGAAACGGGCGGCTGTCCGCACACAGCGATTCGTGAAGATGCGTCGATTAATCTTAATGCCGTAGCCACCTTGCAAAATCGCTTTGACGGTCTTGAGCTGATTATCATTGAGTCGGGCGGTGATAACTTGGCGGCGACCTTTAGCCCAGAGTTGTCGGATTTGACCATTTATGTGATTGATGTGAGTGCAGGCGACAAAATCCCCCGCAAAGGTGGACCCGGGATTACCAAATCAGATTTGCTGATTATCAATAAAACCGACCTTGCACCACTCGTGGGCGCGGATTTGTCGATTATGGACAAAGACGCCAAAAAAATGCGCGGCGATAAGCCGTTTGTGTTTAGCAACATGAAAACCCAAGGCGGTTTGGATGACATTATCAAATTTATCCAACAACAGGGCATGCTAAGAGCGCTAGAGATTCCGTCACAGCCGGTCCAACATTTACCAAGCTCAAGCGAAAATATGTAAAATGCGATAAAATCAAGGAGACATAATGAAAACTTTAACCCAAAAAACGGCGTTGGCAACCGCGCTTTTTAGCCTTTCAAGTGTGGCAGTGGCGCATGTTGGTCATGGCTTAACCCAGCATGCAGGTGCAATTTCGATAGATTTAATGGCTGCCGTCACCGCAGGGCTCATGCATCCTATCTCAGGTCTTGACCACGTGGTGCTTGCAGTTGGCATGGGCATGGTGTTTGCCCGGCACAAAAAACTGGGTTTAGGCTTATTGGTGACGAGCTTACTGTTAGGCTTTGCTTTGGTGCAACTATTTCATGTGGCGATTGGCTCATCGATTATTGAAGGTGCGATTTTGCTATCGGTGGTGTTGACAGCGGTCGCAGTTTTGGCGCAGCGCACCAAGATAGCACAAGCGAATCAAAAAAGCTTTTCGCTCATGATGGCGATCAGCTTATTTGGTTTAACGCTATTTCATGGTATGGCGCATGCCGTGGAGATGCCAGTCAGTAGCGTGAGTCAAGGGTTTGGCTTAGGCATGATAACCGCGATGTCCGCCTTGTTTGCTGTGGGTGCAGGGGTGATGAATTGGGTAAAAGCACAATCCCATGTGCATCCCAAGCTGTCTTGGCTACCTTCCATTATGGCGGCATTGGGTATGGCACTGGTATTGGCTAACTAGCGATTAACAACATTTTTGATAAAAAGTGCAAGCTGTCTGGCTTGCACTTTTTTTATGCAACAAATTGGGTAATGTTATAAAGGCACTGACGATAAAGCGTTGTTTAGCGACAATTAATGCTAGCTGAATGCTAGAGCAATGCCATAGGAAATCTAGAGCAATGACAGATGAATGGTAATAGTGCAAAAAACCATTCCAGTTCATCAGATTGGTGAAATCGCTAAGGTCGCCAAAGTTTGCCCATTTTTTACCTAGTAGCAGCATTTAGCCAATGGACGATTGTTTAAAATAAATTTTTTCAACTATATCAATTTAACCTTTTGATTTAATTGATAAAATTTTCAAAAATAGCTTTTAACATGCAGATTGGCACACTAATTGAATTGTCACTATAGTCAGTTAAGACAACCAGCAACCGATAGCCAAAGCCTATCCGTTACGCTCTACCTTAAAACGGCAATCCAACTATTTTAGGAGTGACACATGTTAGACAAAAAAACCACCGAGCTAACCACGACTGAGCGTCAATTAAGCCGTCGTGCATTTGGCAGATCCTTGGTTGCCCTAGCGGTAACGGGCAGTATGATGTTGACAGGTTGTTCAAAACCGCAATCATCAAGTGACGCCAAACCAGCCAGTGGCACGTCAACCACTGCTGCCACCGGTAGTGCGCCTGCCCCTAGCAATGGTGATACTATCAAAGTGGGTATCTTGCACTCACTCTCAGGTACCATGGCAATCTCTGAAACATCGCTTAAAGACACCGCGTTGATGGCGATTGATGAAATCAATGCCAAAGGTGGGGTGATGGGCAAAAAACTTGAGCCTGTGGTTGTCGACCCTGCGTCAGACTGGCCATTGTTCGCCGAAAAAACGCGCCAGCTGCTGACACAAGACAAAGTCGCGGTTATCTTTGGTTGCTGGACATCGGTTTCTCGTAAATCTGTGTTGCCTGTGGTTGAAGAATTAAACGGCTTATTATTCTACCCTGTGCAGTACGAAGGACAAGAGCAGTCCAAAAACATCTTTTATACCGGCGCCGCGCCCAACCAACAAGCTATTCCTGCGGTTGAATACTTGATGTCACCAGAAGGCGGCGGTGCCAAACGCTTCGTCTTACTGGGTACTGACTATGTGTACCCCCGTACCACCAATAAGATTTTACGGGCGTTCTTAAAGTCTAAAGGCGTGGCAGATAGCGACATTATGGAAGAATATACCCCATTTGGCTTTAACAATTACCAAACCATCGTGGGTAATATTAAAAAATTCTCAGCGGGTAAAAAGACCGCGGTTATCTCCACCATCAATGGTGACTCAAACGTCCCCTTCTATCGTGAGCTTGGTAACCAAGGCATCAAAGCGGCGGATATTCCTGTGATGGCGTTCTCTGTGGGCGAAGAAGAACTTCGCGGTATCGACACCACCCCATTAGTCGGACACTTGGCAGCATGGAACTACTTTGAATCAGTCAAAAACCCTGTAAACATCAAGTTTGTGAATGCTTATAAAAAATACGCCATTGACCACAAACTGCCAAATGCCGATAAAGTAGTGACCAATGACCCAATGGAAGCCACCTATGTGGGTATCAATATGTGGAAGCAAGCGGTTGAAAAAGCGGGCTCCACCGACGTGGATAAAGTCCGTGCTGCCATGGCAGGTCAAAGCTTTGCCGCGCCATCGGGCTACACGCTAACCATGGATGCCGAAAATCACCACTTACACAAACCTGTGATGATTGGGCAAATCCGTGCCGATGGTCAGTTTGACGTGGTTTACAAAACCAAAGATGCCATTAAAGCGGAACCTTGGAGTCCTTATATCCCAAAATAAGCCTTTCAAATCACCTTGAATGAAGTTAACAATCGATGTTGTGACAGCCATACCGCGCATCAATACCCCAGCTGGTATGGCTTATTTTTTTGCCAAAATTTTACGATTTCACCTTTTATTGATTTAAACATTGATCCGTCACACCACCAAACAGATGGACTAATCATAAAGACTAATCATACAAACTAAGGAGCGACCATCATGCTCAATGGTAATCATTCTCTCGGGCAGTTTTTGCAAAAAAGTAAAAAAATTGTGCTCGGCATGTCGCTAGCGACCACGATGGGCATTGCGTTGCCAAGCGTGAGTAATGCACAGGCAAGTACCGCTTCGGCCACTACCATAACCAGTACAGTAACCACAGCAGCCTCAACCACCACAGCTACAAGCACGTCAGACACTAGCACTACAGCCAGCGCGGGCGATGATATTCAAAAATTCGTAGCCGCCGATTTTGCGGGACGTCAAGCCATGCTCAACAACTGGACAGGCACGAGCCAATCCTATGACAAACTGGTCGAGCTGATTAACAAAGACGAGCTGTACCGTGATGATGCCGGCAATGTCTATACTTTAGAAAATACCGACCAACTCTACCGCTATCCTGCGCATACTTTGGTAAGCAATTGGCCAAGCGACCTAAACCAAGTCACACTCAATAACGCGCTGCGTTCGGCGTTGACCTTAGGGCAAACCAAAGCCAAACTCAAATCCGACGATGCCAGCGAGCGTCTTAAAGCGGTGGATATCCTAGCTGACAATATCGCCACGCTCGATAAAAAAACCGTTGCCAATATTTATGCCAATGAAAAAGACAGTACGGTAAAAGCAGCATTGGCGCAACTGCAAGCACGTATGGATTTGCAATCGGGCGATGAGATGACCCAGATTGCGGCATTAAAAACCTTGGCGTCCAGTAACAGCCCCGATGTGTTAGCCGATATCGAAGGGATGGCAAAACAAACTAGCCATTCACCCGAGCTCAAACAAGCCTTACAAACAACCCAAGACAAAGTCAAATCGCGTATCAAAGCCAGTGAGTGGACAGGACACGTGTTTTCTGGCTTCAGCACCGCCAGTATTTTGTTGTTGGCGGCGTTGGGACTTGCCATTACTTACGGTCTATTGGGTGTCATTAACATGGCGCATGGTGAGCTCATTATGATTGGTGCCTATACAACCTATGTGGTGCAAAGTTTTTTTAAGAGCCATTTGGCAGGCTATGTCGATTGGTACATGCTTGCCGCGATTCCACTGGCGTTTTTGGTGAGCGCCGTCATTGGCATGATTATTGAGCGGGTAGTGATACGTCCGCTATATGGCAGACAGCTAGAAACCTTGCTTGCCACGTTTGGCGTAAGTTTGATTCTGATGCAGTTAGTTCGCATGATTTTTGGGGCGCAAAACGTCGAAGTCTCCAATATTTCATGGCTAAGCGGTGCTGTCGCTTTGACCCCAAGCTTGATGTTGCCATACAACCGTATTGCCATTATCGGTTTTACCATTATCGTATTGTTATTACTGGTGTTTTTACTCAAATACACCCGTTTTGGTCTGTTTGTACGTGCTGTGACCCAAAACCGGCAAATGGCGCGTGCGGTGGGTATTCGCTCGGCGCGTGTCGATATGATGGCGTTTGGGCTTGGCTCTGGCTTGGCAGGTTTGGCAGGCTGCGCTTTGGCGCAAGTGGGCAACGTCGGTCCTGATTTGGGGCAAAACTACATCATCGATGCTTTCTTGGTGGTGGTGGTCGGCGGTGTCGGTCAAATTTGGGGGGCAGTACTGGCCGCCTTGGGTCTAGGGGTGAGTGGCACCGTGCTTGAGATTGGCATGGGTGCGGTGATTGCCAAAATTATTTTGTTGGTGCTGGTGGTGCTATTTATCCAAAAACGCCCACAAGGTCTGTTTGCCCTTAAAGGTCGCTTTGTCGAGTAATCATTGGAGAGTTAAAAAATGCGTATTTTACAATTATTTGCAGATAAACCAGTGAGTCGCTTGGCAATTATGGGCTGTTTTGCGGTGTTGATGGTGTTGCCTTGGTTGCATTTGCTGCCTGCTGATTCGACGCTGCATTTATCCGCTTATTGGGTCACTTTGATTGGCAAAATCATGTGTCTAGCGATGGTTGCTTTGGCACTGGATTTGGTATGGGGCTATGCGGGGATTTTGAGCCTTGGGCATGGCTTGTACTTTGCCCTTGGCGGGTATGCGATGGGTATGTATCTGATGCGCCAAGCATCAGGCAACAGCTTGCCAGAGTTTATGCGGTTTTTGAGCTGGGATAAAATGCCTTGGTTTTGGGCAGGCACAGACAACTTTGCTTGGGCAGCGATATTGGTTGTGCTAGTGCCGGCAGTGGTGGCTTTTATATTTGGGTTTTTTGCCTTTCGCTCAAAAATCAAAGACGTGTATTTCTCAATTATCACCCAAGCCATGGTGTTTGCCGCATCACTCCTATTTTTCCGTAACGAAACTGGGTTTGGCGGTAACAACGGTTTTACCGGGTTTAAAACCATCTTAGGCATGGACATCGCTGCTCCCATAACGCGCACCTTGCTATGTTTTGCCACAGCATTGGTGCTGATGCTTGCCTACCTTGGCTTGCGTTATTTGATGCACAAGCCGTATGGTCGCGTACTGGGCGCCGTGCGTGATAGCGAAAACCGTTTGCAATACCTGGGCTACCGTACCCTATGGTACAAGCTATCTGCGTGGGTGTTATCGGCGATTATCGCAGGGATTGCTGGCGCGTTGTATGTGCCACAAGTGGGCATTATCAATCCCAGTGAGATGAACCCTGTCAACTCAATTGAAATGGCGGTCTGGGTCGCCACAGGTGGACGCGGCACGCTGATTGGGGCGATATTGGGCGCAGGTGTGGTCAATGCGGTGAAAACTTACTTTACCGTGGCATATCCCGAAGCTTGGCTATTGATTTTGGGCGGGTTGTTTGTGGTCGTCACCTTGTTTTTACCCAAAGGCATTATTGGTCTATTGAACAACATCACGCATGGCAAAAAAACGGCCAAGCCAAGCGCAAAAAATATGGAAACAAATATTGAAACAAACATAGAAGCAAAAAAAGAATCTTAGGCGGCAGGGGCTTCAGGGGCGGCACCGGCGTCATGCTGACCGCCTGCAACCAAGTAGTTAGTTTGATTATACCTGATGACTAATACCCCATTAACACCCCATTAATAACACATCAAAGAGTCTGTTATGAATACAAATGATAATAATATCAATGACTTTGCTGAGACCAACTACGGACGGCTAAAGTCACAAGAAGCGGATTTTAGCAAAGGCATTGCCCTATATATGGAAGATGTCAGTGTGTGGTTTGATAAATTCCGCGCCTTAAACAACTTATCTTTGTACATCAAAGAAGGCGAGCTGCGCTGTATCATCGGACCTAACGGTGCGGGTAAAACCACGCTAATGGACGTGATTACCGGCAAAACTCGCCCCACGGAAGGGTCAGTGTATTTTGGACAAACCCACAATCTTGCCAGCATGACCACCGAGCAAATTGCCGAAGCTGGCATTGGGCGAAAATTTCAAAAACCCACGGTGTTTGAAAATTTTACCGTCATGGAAAACCTACTGCTAGCTGCACCCAAAGACAAGCGGGTCAAAAAAAGCCTGTTTAGCAAGCTTGACCCAGATGCCCAAAATGCCCTCGACCAGACTTTAGCGACGATTCGCTTGGGTGAGTTTGTCAATAAACCTGCAGGATTGTTGTCGCACGGGCAAAAACAATGGCTGGAGATTGGGATGCTACTGATGCAGCGTCCCAAGCTGATTTTGCTCGATGAGCCAGTCGCAGGCATGACCGATGCCGAAACCGAACGCACCGCCGAACTATGTTTGGAGCTCAAAAAAGACCATACCTTGGTAGTGGTTGAGCATGACATGAGCTTTATTGACACCATCAGTGAGCAAGTGACGGTATTGGCGCAAGGGGCGATTTTGGCAGAAGGGACGCTTGCTGAAGTACAAGCCAACGACGATGTCATCGAAAAATATCTAGGGCGATAGGGGATAGCGATGTTAGAAGTAAACACAATCAATCAATATTATGGCGGTAGTCATATTCTGCGCGATGTCAGTTTGACCGCGCCTGTGGGTGAGTGTTCTGTGGTACTCGGTCGCAATGGCGTGGGTAAAACCACACTGTTAAAGTGCCTGATGGGGGTTTTACCGATTAAATCGGGTCAAATTTTGCTCGATGGCAAAGATATCAGCAAATTATCGCCCGAAAACCGCGTGCGCGCAGGCATGGCGTATGTGCCACAAGGGCGAGATATTTTTTCAACCTTAACCGTAGAAGAAAATATCTTGATTGGCATGGCAAAGTTTAAAGGCAGCAAAGCCAAAAAAGTCCCGAGCCATTTGTACGAGATTTTTCCTGTGCTCGATGAAATGAGCCAGCGCCGGGGCGGTGACTTGTCAGGCGGTCAACAACAACAATTAGCGATAGCCAGGGCGCTGGCATCTGAGCCACGGGTGCTGATTTTGGACGAGCCGACCGAAGGGATTCAGCCATCGATTATCAAAGATATCGGACGGGTGATTCGTCGCTTGGCTGACCAAGGTGATATGGCGATTATTTTGGTCGAGCAGTTTTATGACTTTGCTGAAGAACTTGCTGATAACTATACGGTTATGGCACGGGGACAAGTCATTGCCCAAGGCATAGGCAGTGATATGCCAGAAAAAGGCATCAGGGAGCTAGTAGCGATTTAGTAAATAGCAACGATACATGAGTTAGCTTTTAGCCAGATGACAGCCATCTGGCTAAAAATTTGCTGATAAAAATTGATTGATAAAAAAGTGCCATTACGCTGCATTAATCTTCACATTACTTTGGACTAGTCATGGCTTCAGGTTTGACCCACTCATCAAATTGGGCGTCAGTCAATAAACCGAGTTCAACGGCAACTTGTTTTAAGGTTTTATTTTCTTTATAAGCAGTTTTGGCAATTTTTGCTGCATTTTCATAGCCGACATGGCGATTGAGCGCGGTGACTAACATCAATGAGTTGTGTAGGAAATAATCAATTTTTTCTGTCACAGGCTCGATGCCTACCGCGCAATGGTCATTGAAGCTGTCACAGGTATCGGCAAGTAAGCGAATCGATTGCAGTAGGTTGTAGCCAATGACTGGCATAAACACATTGAGTTCAAAATTACCCGAAGCCCCCGCCATATTGATGGTGACATCGTTACCCATCACTTGTGCCACGACCATCGTCATGGCTTCAGACTGGGTCGGATTGACTTTACCTGGCATGATGGATGAGCCTGGCTCATTTTCAGGGATTTTAAGCTCACCAATCCCACATCTAGGACCTGAAGCCAACCAGCGCACATCATTGGCAATTTTATTGAGGCTTGCTGCCAAGGTTTTTAGGGCACCTGAGGCAAAAACTTCAGCGTCTCTTGCCGCTAACGCTTCAAATTTATTGGGCGCCGTGACAAAAGGCACATCGGTCAACGCAGCTAGAGTTTGCGCGACCTGCTCGGCATAATCAGGGTGAGCGTTTAATCCTGTACCGACTGCAGTACCGCCTAAAGGCAGTTCATACAAACCCTGTAGCGCGGCATCCAGACGAATGAGCGCATGATCTAACTGACTGACATAGCCGCTAAACTCTTGTCCTAGCGTCAAAGGCGTGGCGTCTTGCAAATGGGTACGTCCGATTTTTACAATGCCAGCAAACTGCTCAGCTTTGCTTGCTAAGGTGTCACGCAGTTTTTGCACCGCAGGGATAAGCAGATAGACAATCTGACGCGCCGCCGCTACCCGAATCGCGGTGGGAAAGCTGTCATTGGTAGACTGGGCATGATTGACATCGTCATTGGGATGAATCGGCTGATAACTGCCTTTGCCTTGACCCACAAGTTCATTGGCACGGTTGGCAATCACTTCATTCATGTTCATGTTTGACTGGGTGCCAGAGCCTGTCTGCCAAACCACCAAAGGAAATTGGTCACGCAGTGCCCCGTTGATGATTTCATCGGCTGCCTGCACGATAAGGTCACGTTTGTCATCACTGATACGCTGTAATTTGGCATTGGTGATGGCGGCGGCTTTTTTGACCAGTGCCATGGCTTCAATCAGCGGCTGTGGTAAGGTTTCGCCACCGATTTTAAAGTTATTGCGACTACGCTCGGTTTGCGCGCCCCAGTAGGCATCTATAGGGACGTTGACGGCGCCCATAGTATCTTTTTCGCTGCGAAATTGCTGGGTATCGGTTTGGTTGTCGGTTGTCATTATTGTTCTCTTTTTTAGTGAATTTTTTGATTCTCTCATTATCAAAGCGGCTAGTTATCGCCACGTATGCACCAAAGCACAGGGTAAAGTTTAACAGAGTTATCGACCATAAAAGTTTGAGAATATGTGTCGTTTGTTATCTTTGTTAAAGTAAGCGGTAAAATGACGGGTGATAACGAAAGATAGTTAACATTTTATTGCGATATGTTGTTGAGCAATCGTTTACTATGAACGAAATTTTGCCAGCCTCGGGAGATTTTTTGGCCTTTCGATACGCTTTGGTTTGCTATCTAACACTGTATAAAATTTACCTAACAGGTAGGTAGTAAAAAAATAATTAAAATAGCCATCGTTATCATTATTATTAAGATTATTAAGTAAATTTGACGGTATGAAAAAATCACAACAACTTCCAGATTTTAGTTCGGTCGGCACGCTATGGCGACCGTTTTTGTTTTTCTTGTTGCCTTTACTGCTGACCAACATCTTGCAATCGCTGTCAGGAACGATTAATACCATTTTTGTTGGACAGATGCTAGGGGTACAGGCGATTGCCGCCGTGTCGGTGTTTGCGCCAGTGCTGTTTTTTTTGATGGCATTTATCATCGGTATCGCTTCAGGCTCATCGATTTTGGTAGGGCAGGCTTGGGGTGCCAAAGAGTTGGATTTGGTCAAACGAATTACGGGCAATAGCTTTGCAATTATTTTGATATTAGGGGGAATGATTGCGATTGCGGGCAGCTTGCTCAGTCAATTGATTATTGTGCAGATGGGTGTCCCTGCTGAGATTCAAGGCTTAGCAAACCGTTATGCCAAATTGATGTTGGCAGGAAGTCCGCTACTGTTTTTATTTATCGCTTATACTTCGTTATTGCGCGGGGTCGGCGATTCGGTGACGCCCCTGTTTGCCGTGGGTATTTCTATTGTGATTGGGATTGTGGTGACGCCTGCGCTCATTCAAGGTTGGTTTGGGTTACCCAAGCTCGATATCCAAGCCCCTGCGATTGCGACTTTATTGTCACAGTTGTTGGTATTGCTGTTTTTGTTTTTTTATACCCGTGCCAAAAATCACCCCTTACAAATTGATACTCAATTACTCAAATATATACGCATCCAACCCGACATCGCGCGTAAAGTGATTCGGTTGGGGTTGCCTACCGCGTTTCAGATGGTCACGGGCGCGATATCTGGGTTGGTGATTATTGGGCTGGTCAATGGCTTTGGTACCAATGCCACCGCAGCTTATGGCGCAGTCAACCAAGTGTTGAGCTATGTGCAATTTCCTGCCATGTCGATTGCGATAGCGGCATCAATTTATGCCTCGCAAGCGATTGGCGCAGGTAAAGCGAGTGCCTTAAACTGCGTCACTCGCACCGCCATGATGACCAATCTGATTATTACGGGTGGGTTGATTGTTTTGGCGTATCTTTTTTCCCGTTATTTGATGGCGATGTTTATCACGGTGGAAGGCGTGATTGTACTGGCGCAGCAGTTATTGCACATTGTGTTATGGAGTTTGCTTTTCTTTAGCAGTGGCATGATTTTTAGTGGCATGATGCGTGCGACGGGCATGGTGTGGCAGCCCATGTTTATCAGTATCGGCAGTATCTTATTGGTAGAGATTCCCAGTGCGATTTTACTCAGTCGTCATTTTGGACTGCAAGGCATTTGGTGGGCGTATGTGGCGAACTTTATAGTGATGAGCGTGTTACAAGGCTTGTATTACCAATTTGTTTGGAAGAAAAAAGCGGTCGAGCGATTGGTGTAAGTAGTATTTATTTCAATGTGGCAAAAGTAAGCCATCTAGATACCGACAGCGACTATTGCTCAAAACACCCATACGCCAAACTTAGATAGCGACAGTGAGATTTCGCTGTATCATTATCTGGCAGCGGCAGCACTTGGCATTCCAACAAACAATCATACCAACAGGCAATCATGCGTATCTGACTTACCAGCTTGACGTCATCAAATGCGAGCATCGGTATTATTTGCTTGATTTAGCCGCTTGATAAAGCCTTGAATTCATTAACGGATTGCCGCAGTCAAGTCACATCCGATGACTGACAAATCTGATAGCTACCAAGTCTGATGGCTACCTAATCTATTGGCTAAGAGGCGCTTTTTTTCCAACCGGGTAAACGATAATTAAACGCCAGCGCGGCAATACGCAGCCCTGTGGTAGTGACGGTACTGATGAACATAATCACCCAAGCGGCAAGCGAGCTGTAAACTGCCAAAATCGCATACACCCAGCCGCCAACCAACGCACACATGGCATACGGACGATGGTCAAAAAACGCGGTGGGCATCTCACCACAGGCAATATCACGCATCACCCCGCCAAATACCCCAGTGATAATCCCCATGATGACTGACACCGCCATCGGCATACCGCTTGCCAGTGACGCTTGTACCCCAGAGGCGACAAACAAGCCCAAACCTAACGCATCTGCCAATTGAATCGCCGCAGGCGTAATACGAAACGGACGGCGGCTATTGACTAGCATTACCACAATACAAAGCGCAAACACCAACCATAACATCAGCTCTTGGGATACCCAAAAAAACGGCCGCCGCTCTAGCAAAATATCACGCAGCGTACCACCCCCATACGCCGATAAAAATCCCAGCACCGCTACCCCAAACATATCCATACGTTTGCGCACGCCTGCCAAGATACCTGACAAGGCAAAAGCAATCGTGCCGATGACTTCTACGGCGATTCTGAGTGATTCACCCCAAGGTGCCAAATCAGTTAGCTGCATAGCATAAAAACCAAACAATCATAAAAAATCACATCATACCATACCCACCAAAATTACCGGCTAGCAAAAACCCAAGGTATTTTTATTATCTATGACAAGACAATTGCCTAAGACAGGTCGATATAGACGGGAGCGCATTATGCTTCAAGAACGGTATATGCTATAAACGGCATAACCAAAAACGCTGTATAAATCGACAGGCATGACACAGTAAAGAACCTGCCAAATAGCTCGATGTTAGTTGATTTTTATTTTTAACTGTGTGACAGTTGCTATTGCCAATAGCTCATCGGTGAGTCTTCAAGTTCATTCAGAATTTTTCTTAGCCCATCTGACCAGTGTTGGCGGATGCTGGCAAAGTATTCATCGTTTTCATCAATGCGATACCCTTGTGGCATCTGTAGGCTGTCATTGTGATAGACCAACACGTCAATGGGCATACCGACGGATAGATTGGAACGGATGGTTGAATCAAAAGAAATCAGAATGGCTCGCATCGCTGATTTGAGTGATGCGTCATAATTCATGGAACGGTCTAAAATAGGTTTGCCGTATTTACTTTCGCCTAACTGGAAAAAAGGCGTATCGGTTGTTGCTCTGATGCAATTACCTTCAGGGTAGATAAAATAAATTTCGGGGGATTGCCCCTTGATTTGCCCACCCAAAATAAAACTGCTTCTAAACTTGGTATCCGTTTCTTGTGCGATGGTTTGGGCATGGATGGTGGTTTCTCGCAGGCACTCACCCACCAATTGCGCGGCATCATACAGGGTAGGGACGGTATGCAAATTACGCTCTTGCGCAAGTTTGATGGCGTTATCTAATTTGGTAAATACCGCTTGTGACGTAGCCAAGTTCCCCGCGGTCTGTAGCACCAAAAACCGCTCGCCTTCAATGCCGTATTGATACATTTTGCGAAACATCGATACTTGGTCGACGCCCGCGTTGGTGCGAGTATCACTGGCGAAAATCATCCCGTCTTTGAGTCGGATACCCACACAATAGGTCATGGTTGTTCCTTTTTAGCAAATACTGGTTTAGCAAATATTGGTGAATGAATAGTGGCAAATCACTGCTGCGCTGCAAACTGCGCGTTAAGCTGTGGTATGTACTGGGGGCTTGTAGATACCATGACTTGACTATACAGTCGCTCGTCACCGCCCCCTGTTCGCACCCCGCGCACTGGCGCTGCATCGGCATAGTCACGCCCAAAGGCGATGTAGACATGGGAGTTGGGGGTAAAATGTTGGTTAGAGATATCAAAGGTGTACCAATTACCCGCAAGCCAGACCTCTGCCCATGCATGGCTTGCCATATGCGCTTGGGTCGCTTCATAAATATAACCCGATACATAGCGCGCTGCAATGCCTTTATCCCGTAGCAGTGCCAAAAATACATGGGTATGGTCTTGGCACACACCAGCCGCCATCGCAAACGCTTGCTCTGCTGTGGTACCGACATGGGTCACGCTTTTGGTATAGGGCATTTTATCGAGCAAGTCTTTTGCCAATGATTTGAGGATGGCTAACTGGGCATCGATGTCCTCACTTTGTAAAAACTGCTCAAGCGCGTCATGGGCAAATTCACGCATGGCTTCGGAGCATTGGGTCAGCTTGGTGGGTACGGCAAAAATCTGATACGGCACTTGCTGATTGTCAGGGATAAATAGGGTATCAGCGTTAATTTCTACTTCACCAAAGGCTTGGATTTGCAAATTGTTGTGCGGTTCATGACGGCTTAGGGTGAGCCATTGGTTGCCAAAGCCATCCGTTTGCATTTGTGCGACTTTAGGCAGCATCACTTGCCAGTTATGGATAGTTTGGTGGGGTAGGGTCATCGGCGTCATGCGGATGTATTGCACACTGCGTAAGGCAAGTTGTTCATAAAAATAATTGGTTTGGTGGCTGATTATAAGTCTCATTGTACTCTCACTAACTGCTTATTTTTGTCAAAATGATGGTAGTCATCTAATAGATTTGGCTTACACACCTTGCTGTAAAATATTTGAAAATGCGCCCGATAGTGACTGAAAATCTTTTGGTTGGTTAGACTTTAACAGCTGATTGACCAATCGATCCAGCTCACGCCAGCGGGTGTTTTCTGGCAAGGTATTAACAACCTCTTTAAGTTTTTGCACGCACTCACGGCAATCTTTTTTCATCAATATATGACAGTCCAGCGATTCAAAACATTGTCCGAGTTGCCAAAACGTGACCACAATCGGGTTTTCTTGTTGCATCGAGGCATTGCAGGCATATAGCTGTAGGCTGGCAGCGCGGTACGCCCCTGTATTGGCCAAACGTTTGATGAGGTTATAGAGTTCAGCCGTATCTTTGCCAATAACGCCTTTGACGTCTTGGACATTTTGCTCGATAAAGCCAATGGTTTCGGGCACCTTGTTGTTGGCAAGATAATCATATAGGGCATCAGCATCGGCTGAAATCGGCAAGCCAAGATTGTGCACGATTGCATCGACGTCTGTTTGGCTGCACTGATCATTTGACAGCCGTGTAATGATTTGTTCATAGTAGCGTAAGCGCTCACTGTATCGACCTAGCCATACTAAGTAGCTCGCTGTTGATAACAGTAAAATTAAGCGATTATGGTTGATATTTTCATACGCCAATAAAGTCGACGATTGCGATTTTCGTTCATGGTTGGTTTGAATGGTGCCCAAATGAGCGGTGCCTTGTTTGCCGCTGAGTTTGCCATTGACGGTATCGACCACCCAAGTATCTTTTACCCCACCGCCTTGGGATGAGTTCACCACCAATGAGCCTTCGGTCATTGCCACCCGTGTCAATCCGCCTGGTACAATATCCACTGTGCCATCGCCATGTGACAACACAAAAGGGCGCAAATCAATATGGCGCGGTGCGATGCCACTGGCGACCGCGGTTGGGTTGGTGGACAAGCTAATGGTCGGCTGGGCGATAAACCCTGCTGGATTGTCTAGTAAGCGTTTGCGGTAAGCGGCAATTTGTTCTTTGCTTGACGTCGGTCCTATCAGCATCCCATATCCCCCCGAGCCCTGCGTTTCTTTAATCACCAACTCTGGCATATGGTCGAGCACATATGCCAACTCATCGGCATCACTGCATTGATAAGTTTGCACATTGGGTAAAATCGGTTTTTCACCCAAATAATACTCAATCATCTTGGGTACAAATGGATACAGGCTTTTATCGTCAGCAATGCCTGTGCCTGGGGCGTTGGTTATCACCACATTGCCTGCGCGATACGCACTCATCAGCCCTGACACCCCCAAGATTGAATCGGGTAAAAACGCCAATGGATCCAAAAATGGGTCGTCAATACGGCGATAAATCACATCCACTTGTACCTTGCCACGCACCCCTTGGATGTAGACATGGTTGTTTTCTACAATCAAATCATAGCCATGCACCAAGGGCACATTCATCTCACGCGCCAAAAACGCATGTTCGTAGTACGCACTGTTAAAACGTCCTGGGGTGAGTACCACGATTTGTGGGTCGTATTTGTTGGTGGTGCTTGATAGACACGCCTTTAACCGTTGTGGATAGTCCGCCACCGGCAACACCGACTGAGATTGGTAGAGTTTACTCAGTAGGGTTTGCGACACATTGCGGCTCTCGAGCATATAAGAGACGCCAGAAGGGGTGCGTAAGTTGTCCTCGAGCACACAATATTGTCCGTGCTGGTCGCGAATCAAATCAATGCCACTAATATGGGCATAGACGGGTTTATCCAAGTTGATACCTAGCATCCATGGCTCGTAGCCACTGTTTTTAAACACAAACTCGCTTGGCACAATGCCTTCTTTGACAATCGTCTGTTCGTGATAAATATCATGGATAAACTGATTGAGCGCGCGGATACGTTGTTGGCAGCCTTGTTCCATCACTTGCCATTCTTGAATGTCAATGATGCGCGGGATGATATCAAAGGGTATCATGCGCTCAATGTTGCTGGCATCGCTATACACAGTGAAGGTCACGCCGCGGCGATAAAAAATATCCGATGCTTGGTTATTCAAACTAATTAACGTGTCTGAATTCATCTCTTGAAGCCAAGCACCCACCTGTTGTGCCGAATGTCTATATTGCCCATCGGCGAGTTGCAGTTCATCAAATGCTTTGGCAATTGGCATTATTGGCTCCTTATTCATGACAAAAGATGGAATAGTTTTTGCCTCACGATGGCAGACATTTTCTTGATAAATTATTCTATAAATAACTTATTAAATAATTCATCAAGTTTCATGCCAAAAAAAACAAAGTAAAAGGCTGTTAAATAGTTGAAAAATAGATTAAAAATCGCTCAATTTTGCACCAAAATTAATCGAATTATTGAAGTTGGTGCAGTATAAAACAAAAAATCTATGCCATAGGCGCATAAAAATCATGAAATGAACCAAATTAATGCAAGAGAAATATTTTGGTGAAAAATTAAACGGATATTTTTCTACTAAATTGTTGTTATATGAAAAATTTTTTTATTAAAAATTATTGCAATACATAATCAGATAATGCGCATACTAATAGCAATAGTCAATACCCAACTTGTACAATTCAAACAACATGAACTAGTCGGATATCTGCTTCATTACCCAATCGAGCCTAAGGCTCGTGACCTAAAGGATAAAAACAGTTAACAGGCTAATCGTTTTTTACGCTAATCGTTTTTTATTAAGTTATCCACCAAAAAATCAATTAATAAGCGTATTTTTAAATTTAAAAATGCCCGATTCATGTAGACCGCATAAATCGCTACGCTGCTAAATGGCTGCTCAAACAATTTGACCAGTAGCCCTTGTGCAATTTCATCCTCAATCAGCCATTCGGGCAATATCGCAGCGCCCATGCCTGTCAGCGCCATCTGTGCCATCATCACGGTGTTATTACTGCTGTTATAGGGTTTGAGTGTGGTTGCCATGTGTGTATAGTTGGGTAAAATCCCTGGCAAGTTACTGAGCGCCTCTGCAGACGTAGGCGGTTCGTGCTGCGCAAGAAAACGCGGACTTGCGACATAATAAAAATCTATTTTGCCCAGTGGTTTGACAATCAAATTATCTTGTGGCGTGTTGACTACCCGCAGCGCTAGGTCATAGCCTGCAGCAATCAAATCGGTGAAGCGATTTTCCAAGTCAACCGTTAGCTCAATTTTGGGATAATCTTGCTGGAATTTGGCAAGCAGATTGACAAAATAGGGCGTGGCAAACCATACCGGTGCAATGATTCGCAGTTTTCCTTGTGGCAATACACTGCCATCATGTGCCTTGGTTTTTGCCTGCTGCAAAATATCTAGGGCGTGTACCGCTTCTGCGTAGTATTGTTGACCAACTTCAGTGAGGCTCAAATTACGGTTGTTGCGATGTAACAGCTTGGCTTGCACATAGGCTTCAAGGTGTTGTAAGTGTTTGCTAGTCATGGCAAGCGACATATCGAGTGCATCAGCGGCTTTGGTAAAACTGCCTTTTTCTACGATGGTGCGAAACACTTGCAAACTTTTGAGCGTATCCATGGGTATCCTTAATTCAGTTAATGCTTCAAGTGAATTAACGCTTGAATGCGTCATTTCAATTATCAACTAATAAGAAATAATATCTCAATATTCTATGTGTTTTTCTCTTAATAAGATATCAATATAATGGCGTCATCACATATATTCATGACTTTAACTTTAGACTAATAGGACACAACAATGAACAATTTTTCTCGATATCAACCTCATGTACTTGGTTTGCTTCGCATTGTACTGGGCTACACCTTTATGCTACATGGCATGGCAAAATTATTTGGGATGCCGCATGTGGCGATGTTTGATGGCTTGCAATTGTTTTCGCTTATGGGCTTAGCAGGCGTGTTAGAATTGGTCGGTGGCGTGTTACTGATTTTGGGCTGGTTCACGCGTCCTGTCGCTTTTATTCTGTCAGGTCAAATGGCGGTGGCATACTTTATGATGCACGCGGGCATTGATAATTTTTGGTTGCCACTGCTCAACCAAGGGGAAGCCGCTGTTCTATATAGCTTTGCTTTCTTATATTTATCTGTCACAGGCGCGGGTGCTTTCTCCATTGATAATCGTGGACAAACTGTCAGTGCCTAGTTAATCAAAATCTTAGCTAATAAAAATTTTAGTTGATAAAAGTTTTAGGTGATAAAAGTTTTAGGTGATAAAAGTTTTAGGTGATAAAAGTTTTAGGTGATAACAATAGGAGGTCGCCATGAAGGGTTTAACATTAACTGATGTATTAGGCGCAAGCATTGACAAGCCAACGCTGCCGAGTTTATTTATCTCGCATGGCGCACCGACGATTGCAATCGAAGATACGCCGTTTACTCAGGCGCTGCATCAGCTCGGTGCAGCTTTAACCAAGCCGAAGCTTATCCTCATCATGTCGGCGCACTGGGAAAGTGGCGAGTGGCTGATCAACGCCAATCCAGCCCCCAGCACTTTACATGATTTTGGGGGTTTTCCTAAGGCGTTATTTCAAATCCAATACCCAGCAGCCGGTCATCCGGCGGCTGCGCAAAGTATCGCCAAGCAGCTAGCGCAAATGCCAGTGGCGGTTAAAGTGGTCGACAATCAACCATTTGATCATGGTGTCTGAACACCGCTACTACACATGTACCCCAATGCCGATGTGCCAATCGTGCAGGTGTCGTTGCCACACGGGTTTAGCCCCAGTCAGTTGTATCAACTTGGGCAGTTGTTTGCGCCGCTACGGCAACAAGGGGTATTGATTGTGGCATCGGGCAGTATTACCCATAACTTATACAATGTGCGTTTTAATAGTCAACAGATTGAGCCGCAAGCCAAAACCTTTAAATACTGGATAATAGATCAGCTAAAAGCCAATGACAAAACGATGTTTGATTGGCAGGCGCATAGCTTGGCTCGCCACAATCACCCAACGCCCGAGCATTTATTGCCTGTATTTTTTGCGCGGGGCGCAGGGGATGTGATGTCGGTGGTGCATGAAAGCTTTGCTCACTACAATCTGGGCATGGATATCTATCGGTTTGATTAGTGGATAAAAAAGGCAATTAACCGCAGTAAATTTGCCTTATCATCAATCTATCGCAAAATGAAGCTATCGCAAAATGAATCTAGCGCAAAAATGTATCGCACAAGCTTTATAAAGCTTCATAAGAATGTCATTTGCATGGCTTATGATTTTAGCACTTTTAATCCAATATTGTAGCGGCTGAACCAACCTCAAAAGAAGCCTCAAAAAAAGCCATTATCCTAGGATAATGGCTTTTTTATGGTGATAGAAAATTTTTGATAACTACCGCTCAAGGATTAAGTTGAAAATTGTTTACTTGTATGTAAAGGATTGTAGCTAGCCGTCAGCAACCCTGCTATCAATCCTCAATATCTGCTAAAATAACACAGATAATTTTAAACTACTGATAATCAATTATGGGTTTATTTCGTTTTTTTGAAAATCGTCTGGAAGTCTATCCAGAAGACAATTACAACCTACCGACGGATAATTTTTTGAAGTTTCTGTGGGCGTGTACCAAGGGTCTGCGCGGTTGGATTTTTGCCTTCATGTTCTTGACAGGTTTGATAGGCGTGTATGAGTCGCTACTGTACAAGTGGATTGGCGATATCGTCAACTGGCTGGGTGCTTATACGCCCGCTAATCTGTGGACAGAAAAAGGCGATAGTTTGCTAATGATGGCGGCCGTATTGGTGGTCAGCCCGATTTTGGTGGGCTTAAGTTCGCTGATTCATTTTCAGACCTTGCAAGGCGTGTTCCCGATGCAGATGCGCTGGCGTTTTCACCGTCAGATGCTTGGTCAATCCATGCAGTTTTATCAAGACGAGTTTTCCGGTCGTGTGTCTGCCAAGGTGATGCAAACCGCGCTTGCGGTGCGCGATACCATTATGACCATTGCCGATATGCTGGTCTATGTATTGGTATATTTTGTCAGTAGTGGCATTATTTTATTTCACCTTGATGGTTGGTTACTTATCCCATTTTTGTTATGGATGGTGATGTTCTTTGCCACTGTGGCGTATTTTATCCCCAAGCTTAAAAACTCTGCCAGTCGCCAAGCCGATGCCCGTGCCTTGATGACAGGGCGGATTACGGATGCGTATGCCAATATCACGACAGTAAAATTATTTAGCCACTCTCGCCGTGAGCTGACTTATGCCAAAGATGCGATGAGCCAGTTTTTGGGTACGGTGCATGAGCAAATGCGCTGGGTTTCTCGCCTTGAGCTGGTCAATCATTTGATTAATGTGGTGTTGGTCGGTACTACGGTAGCCCTCGGTTTGTACCTGTGGTATTACAACGGCTTGAGCGTGGGAGCGATTGCGGCAGCGACTGCGATGGCGATGCGTCTTAACGGCTTGACCCATTGGATAATGTGGCAAACGGCGGCATTGTTTGAGAATATCGGTACCGTGCAGGACGGTATGAAAACCTTGTCAAAACCGCATACCGTGGTAGATAAGCCGAATGCTAGGGACTTACTCATCACGCAAGGCGAAATCAACTTTAGCCATGTCGATTTTAATTATGGTCGCAGTGGCAATAAAACCAATGACACCGATGCCAAGCAAAAACTACTCGATGATTTTAACCTTGAGATTAAAGCAGGTGAAAAAATTGGTCTAGTGGGACGCTCTGGGGCAGGTAAATCAACCTTGGTGAATTTGCTACTGCGTTTTTATGATGTCGATGGTGGCGCGATTTTGATTGATAATCAAAACATCAGCGATGTCACCCAAGAAAGCCTACGCCAACAAATCGGCATGGTCACCCAAGACACCTCACTACTACACCGCACCGTGCGAGAAAATATTGCCTATGGTCGCCCAGATGCCACCGATGAGCAAATCATCAGCGCCGCCAAACAAGCACATGCGTGGGAGTTTATCCAGCATTTAAGCGACGCCAAAGGCAATGTCGGCTTGGATACCCAAGTCGGTGAACGAGGGGTCAAGCTCTCGGGCGGACAACGCCAGCGTATTGCCATCGCCCGTGTGATGCTCAAAAATGCCCCGATTTTGCTGCTGGATGAAGCGACCTCGGCACTCGATAGCGAAGTGGAATACGCCATCACTGACAGTCTTAACGATATGATGGCAGGCAAGACCGTGATTGCGATTGCTCACCGATTATCGACAATTGCGTCGATGGATAGATTGGTGGTGATGGATAGAGGGCAAATTGTCGAGCAAGGTAGCCATGCCCAGCTTTTAGCTCAAAATGGTGTATATGCCAAATTATGGGCAAGACAAAGTGGCGGGTTCTTGGGGGAATATGATTAAATAAAGATACGGCTAACTTACACTAGATTTGATATAACCCAAGGGCAAGGGTGAATGGCAAGTCACAAAAGGGGTAGTTATAACTTTTCACTGGGTCTTATAATCAAGTGACTAAGTGATTAATTAGGACAATTAGCATGGAAGAACAACGCATCAATCTAAATGGCAAAAACGCCAAATACTATAACATCAAAACCCCCACTGCCAGCCAGACTGCCCATTTTTACGGCGGCAACGGCTTTGCCTTAGGCGTCTATGAGCCACTCTTGAACGACTTGGCGCAACATCTTAATATCACCGCGCTAACTATGCGAGGGGAATGGTACGATAAACCGACCGAAAACGCGCTGACGCGGGAACAAGATGCCGATATCTTGATTGAGTTCTTGCAAGCCACCCTAGCAGAGCGAGACGGCAAGCCCGTCATCGGTATCGGACACTCACAAGGGGCAACTGCCACCACCATGGCGGCTGCCAAACGCCCTGACTTGTTTAGCGCGCTTTATTTGCTTGAGCCTGTCACCTTTACCAACCAGCAAGGCAAGCTTTATAGTCTAGTGCCACGCGTGGTGAAAATGACCCGAGAACCCTTTAAAAGCACCCAAGTCAAACTAGCCGACTGGCACAGTGTGGATGCGTATTATCAGTTTCTTCGCCGTCATAAAGCGTACAAACGTATCACCGATGAACACCTTTTAACCTATGCCAAAAATAGTTTAGAGGCAGGTCAATCTGCTGAGCTCACGCTACGTTTTTCACCCAAGCAAGAACTCGCCAATTATTTTGGTACACCGCTGATTATGAAGCCGTTACAACAGCTTATTGCCGACAATAAAGTGCCTGTGCAGTTAATCATCGGTAAGCCGTCAATGTTTATCAGTCAACAAGTGCGCCAAATGTGGGATACGTTCGTGCCCAGTGAGCAACTGACGGTGCTCAATGACTATGGACATTTACTGCCACTTGAAGCACCAGAATTATGCGCCAAGCTCATTTTTCAAAAGCTGAAGTTGACAAGCTAACATGACATTATTTGCCGCCAATCCCAACGAGAATTTGTTGCCATACGATGGCATTGTCAATGATTTTGGGCAGGTTTTTGACAGCCCCGCTGATGAGCCCAATGCGCTTTATCGGCATTTTTTAACGCAGTTACCTTGGCAGCATGACGTTGTAACCCTTTTTGGCAAAACCCATGTCACCCACCGCCAAATCGTGTGGATGAGTGAAAACGACTATCACTATTCTGGACAACGTAAGACCGCAACGCCTTGGACAGCGGATGTTTGGGCATTAAAACAGCACATAGAATTGCTACTGGCTGAGCAACAGATGAGCGCAAATTTTAACGCCTGTTTGTTTAATTATTACCCCACAGGCGATGATGGTATGGGCTACCATGCCGATAATGAAAGCGAACTGGGCAATGAGCCCATTATCGCGTCTGTTTCATTAGGGGCAACCCGTAAATTTGTATTCAAGCACCGCATCACCAAGGAAAAAGTCGAGATTCCCTTGCAAAATGGACATCTCATTGTCATGCGCGGACAAACCCAGCGCCATTGGTTACACAGCCTGCCTAAGACCAAAAAAGTAACGGAAGGTAGAATTAATCTGACCTTCCGTCATATAGCGAATTAAATATCATTTAGCTATCGAGTAGCGCCTGCGCTGCAGCAATATCGAGAGTACCTTCATAAATGGCACGCCCTGTAATAATACCTTCAAGATAATCACTGTAGGGTTTTAGATTTTCGATGTCTTGTAAGTCCGTCACCCCACCTGAGGCAATCACCGGAATACCGCCTTCTTTTGCCAAGTTGACCGTTTGCTCGACATTGACGCCTTGCATCATGCCATCACGCGCAATATCGGTATAGACGATAGAAGATACGCCTGCATCGGCAAAGCGTTTTGCCAAATCCACTGCTTTGACATCGGTGACATTTGCCCAGCCATGCGTCGCTACCATGCCATCTTTGGCATCAATACCCACAATGATATGACCGGCAAATTCCTGACATGCTTGTTCAACAAATTCAGGTTGTTCGACTGCTTTGGTACCGATAATAATATAGGTCAAACCCGCTTCTAAATAATGACGGATGGTGTCAAGGCTACGGATACCGCCACCGAGTTGAATGGGTAAATTTGGGTAGGCTTTGGCAATCGCGGTGACGACGTCTTTATGCACCGGCACGCCATCGAAAGCACCGTTTAAATCCACCAAATGCAGGCGTCGAGCGCCTTCTTTTACCCAGCGGCTTGCCATTGCAACAGGGTCGTCACTAAATACGGTATCGTCTTCCATACGCCCTTGTTTTAGGCGGACACATTTGCCGTCTTTGAGGTCAATGGCAGGGATAATTAAAGTTGGCGTAATTGATAACGTCGTCATGGGGCTGTCCTGTTGTCAGTTGGCGCAAATTGAGCAAGGTTGGTCAAAATGCGTGTCGCTAGAATTTGGCGATAATTTTACCGTATAATGCCAAATAAGGTTAAGATATTTTGCATGTGGGTATTAGCATCACAGGGGGAAGGACAATGTTATACGTGGTGATAGCAGGGATTTTTATATTAGGGTATATGGCGATTGCCTTTGAGCATAACATCCATGTCAACAAAGCTGCCAGCGCGCTACTGACTGCGATTGCGTTATGGGTACTGCTGACCTTTGGTATCGATACGCTTGTTGCCAACCATTCGGTGACCGCAAGCCTTGCCAATCATCAAGATTCTTTGCATTTTGTCGGTGAGCAGTTACGTGAGCATTTGGCAGAAATCGCCGAGATTTTGTTCTTCTTGATGGGCGCGATGGCGATTGTTGAGCTGATTGATGCGCATGATGGCTTTCGAGTGATTACCGATAAAATCCATACCAAAAATGCCAGTAAACTACTCGCCATTATTACGATTATCACCTTTTTTCTCTCATCGTTACTCGATAACTTAACCACCACCATTGTGATGGTATCACTGGTGTCAAAAATCATCGATGACCAAAAAATGCGATGGTATTTTGCAAGTCTTATTGTGATTGCGGCCAATGCAGGCGGCGCTTGGTCACCTGTGGGTGATGTCACCACCACCATGCTATGGATTGGCGGGCAGATTACCGCAACGGGCATTATGGCAAATGTGTTTATCCCAAGTATCGTATGTACGTTAATCCCAATGGGCTTGGTGATGATGCAGCTAAAGGGGCAAACCGTGCACGCGCCTGTACTGCCAAGCGGACAAGAATCTGACAGTGAATTGGCTAGCATGCCTATAGAGCAGCGTATCGAAAGCCTACGTGCTACCATCAAATCAAATGCCCAAGACAGCATCAGTCAAAAAACGCGCATGACAGTGTTACTACTGGGGTTGGGTGCATTGGCATTTGTGCCAATTTTTAAAACCCTTACCCATTTGCCCCCTTATGTCGGGGTGTTGTTTGGCTTGGCAGTACTGTGGATGGTCACTGAAATCATGCACCGTCACCAAGATAATTATATCCGTGAGCGTATCGGGGTTGAAGGCGTATTAAGCCGTATTGATATTCCCAGTATTTTATTTTTCCTCGGTATTTTATTGGCGGTGGCAGCGCTTGCTACTGCGGGCATACTCGGTGATGTAGCAAAATGGCTGGATGCCACTTTTGGCAATGTATATCTCATCAATGTCATGATTGGCTTGTTATCCTCAATCGTGGACAACGTGCCTCTGGTAGCAGGGGCAATGAATATGTATCCGCTGACCACCGATGCCAGTATCGCGCAAGCGGCGGCAGCTGAAGCAGTGCGCCTTGAGCTGTTTCGTCAAGATGGCATGTTTTGGGAGTTTTTGGCTTATTGTGCGGGGACAGGCGGCAGCTGTTTGATTATCGGCTCAGCGGCAGGCGTGGCAGCGATGGGGATGGAAAAAATCCCGTTTATGTGGTACATGAAAAAAATCACTTGGCTTGCACTGATTGGCTATCTGGTCGGGGCGGGGGTGTATGTGCTGATTGAAACCATGATTCGATAATACGATAATTGGCTATTCAATCATAAAAAAGGCGCAAATAAGCGTCTTTTTTATGGGCTGGTTTTATGGACTGGTGGGTGATGGCATAGCTTCAATGTGATTAAACTTGCGCTAAATATAAAAAGTCAAAATTTACCCCAAAAAGCTATTGATTTTGATAAAAATATGCTAAACTATTGCCCTTTTTGGTGTACCTAAACTTTGCTAAAACAGTATTTATGCCGTTTTTTCAATTGTTTGGGTCTTTTAGGCTCTAACCACTGAACTAGATTCAATTGATTGCATTCACAGAGAGAACATTATGGTAGTTATCCGTTTACAACGCGGTGGTGCGAAAAAACGCCCATTTTATCAAATCGTGGTAACCGACTCACGCAATGCCCGTGACGGTCGTTACATCGAAAACATCGGGTTCTTTAACCCACTAGCGCAAGGTCAAGAAGTGCCATTACGTATCAACGCTGACGCTTACCAAGCATGGATCAACAAAGGTGCACAACCTTCTGACCGTGTTGCCGCTTTATTTAAAGCAGCTAGCAAAGCACAAGCAACTGCTTAATTTTTTATAAAAATTAAGTAGAGCGGACTTTAATATGGCAAAACAACCGACAGACTTGCATACCAATGAGGCTAACGCATCGCTGTTTAAAATCGGCGAGCTAAAAAAGCCTTATGGCATTCATGGCTGGCTATGGGTATTTAGCTTTACTGAAGACCGTGAAGCGATATTTCATATGCAGCCTTGGGTCATCAATACTGCCATGGGTCAAAAGACCTTAACGGTAAAAAACTGGCGACAACAAGGTAAAGGCTACGTGGTACAACTTAACGAAGTACCCGACCGCAATATCGCAGAAACTATGTTTGGCGTGAGCCTTTGGGCAGAAAAAAACAATCTGTCTGAGCTTGCAGAAGACGAATATTATTGGTCAGATTTGATTGGTTTGACGGTGATTAGCCAGTCAGAAAATGTCATTTTAGGATGTGTAAAAGAGCTGTTTGAAACAGGGGCACATGCCATTATGGTAGTCGAGCCGACTGCCGATAGTGTAGATGGCGAAGAACGCCTGATTCCTTGGCACAAACAGACCATTGGCGATGTGGATTTAGCCGAGCAAACCCTGATGGTCGATTGGGGCAGTGATTATTAAACATTGATAACTAGCATTGATGATTAACATTTGCGTATTCATTCTTGATGGGTGCCTAGCATTTACTCGATGGGAGTTGTCAATCAACAAGGCGTTGTTAATGCCAAGCTAAAGTGAGTGTAGCGTATGTTTTTTGCGGTGATAACCATTTTGCCCGAAATGTTTGCTAGTATTACTGACTTTGGTATCACTGGGCGGGCGATGGCTCGCAAGCAAGTGGAAATCTTGCTGATTAACCCAAGAGACTTTACCACAGACAATTATCGGCGTATCGATGAGCGTCCGTTTGGTGGGGGTCCTGGCATGGTGATGATGGCAGAGCCGTTACAAAAAGCCATCGACTACGCCAAAACGCAAGCCAATGCGCGCGGTAAAACCTGTCCTGTGGTGTATTTGTCGCCACAAGGCAAGACACTGAGCGAAAGCAGGGTGCTTGATTTTTGCCAATATGACGGCTTGATTTTGTTATGCGGTCGTTATGAAGGCATCGATGAAAGACTACTGAGTCAGTATGTCGATATTGAGTGCTCAATTGGTGATTATGTGCTGACAGGCGGTGAATTGCCCGCGATGGTATTGATGGATAGTGTGATACGCCGATTGCCCAATGTGATGGGCGATGATTTATCGGCGCAGCAAGACTCCTTCGTGGATGGCTTGCTCGATTGTCCACAATATACCAAACCGACTGAATTTCAAGGGATGAAAGTGCCTGACGTGCTGTTGTCAGGGCATCATGCCAACATCGCCAAGTGGCGATTTATTCAGCAGGCAACACGCACCCAGTTAAGACGTCCTGATTTGTGGCAAGCCTTTGTGCCAACCAAACAGCAACAAAAATGGCTGAAAGAAGCAGCGCAATCTGCTAAAGACAGCAACCCAGATTCATCCACTTGACGGATGTCCTAATCGTGTCGATTGCTATCAAGGCACATAAAATTAGCGGGGAGTATGCGCATTTGCTGACGCCAACTAACTTTAGTCAGCTTAGCCTCTGTCCCCAGTGAGAGGAGAAAATCTCATGAGTAACAAACATCCTTTGGTTCAACAAATCGAAAACAGCCAGCTTAAGCAAGACGTACCAAGTTTTGGTCCTGGTGACACTGTTGTCGTACAAGTAAAAGTGCGTGAAGGCGACCGTGAGCGTCTACAAGCATTTGAAGGTGTTGTTATCGCTAAACGTAACCGCGGCTTAAACTCTGCGTTTACCGTACGTAAAATCTCTAGTGGTGTAGGTGTCGAACGTGCGTTCCAAACCCATTCACCACAAATTGCAAAAATTGAAGTAAAACGTCGTGGTGATGTACGCCGTGCCAAACTTTACTATCTACGTGACCGTTCTGGTAAATCAGCACGTATCCGTGAAAAACTGTCAGTGCGTAAAGAAGAAGCGCAAGCTTAAGGCTTTAACTGCGTTATTTATTATCTGCCTAAATGGGTTAAACTTTGATTGTCATGGTTTAATCAACACCAAAAAAGCAAAAACCCCAAATAAATCTATTTGGGGTTTTTTGTTGGCTAACTTTAGCCTTTTATGAGTGGGCTAGTCATGATTAATTAAGCTATGCTCTTTGGTATCTTTCATACGAGTATAAACAATCAATGAAATCCCAATCATAATCGTCACATACAAGAAAAACCATTCTTCATGACCTGCTTGCTTGAAGGATAGTGCCACATACTCGGCTGTACCGCCAAACAAAGTATTAGCAATGGCATAGGGTAACGCCACGCCCAACGCACGAATATGCGCAGGGAACATTTCAGCTTTGACTACGGCATTAATTGACGTATAACCTGTGACGATTATCAGACCAAACAAACATAACGCAAACGCCATCCACGGGTCTGTCGTGCCTGCCAAGGTGTTAAAAATAAAGTAAGTAAATAACACCCCCATCACACCAAATCCCATCATCAGCGGTTTACGCCCGATTCTATCGGATAATGCCCCAGCCACAGGTTGTAAGAGCATAAAAATAAATAACGCAATAGCGGTGATTTGTGTGGCTGACTCTTTACTAAAGCCTGACGTATTGACCAAGAATTTTTGCAAATAAGTGGTGTAAGTATAAAATGCCAACGTACCGCCTGCCGTCAATCCAATGACAGTAAATGCCGCTTTCGGGTGTTCTTTAAATAAAGCCAATGCGCCGGATTTTTTTTGCGAACTACTGGTATCAACTTTATTAAAGGATTCCGTCTCAAGCAAGCCACGGCGAATATAAAATACAAAAAACGCCAACAAAGCTCCAATGACAAACGGAATACGCCAGCCCCAAGCTTTGAGCTCAGCAGGGGTTAAAACTTGCTGTAGAATAATCAGAAGCACCAGCGCAATTAACTGCCCAGAAATTAGCGTAACATATTGAAAACTGGAAAAAAATCCGCGTCTATCTTTACCCGCCATCTCGCTGAGGTAAGTGGCACTTGCCCCATATTCGCCGCCTACGCTGATACCTTGAATTAAACGAGCAGTCACCAACAGTATTGGGGCAAAAATCCCAATACTGTCATAACTTGGGGTAACCGCAATCATCAGTGAGCCTAAGCACATTAATGTTACTGATAGCGTAAGACCTGCTTTACGACCTTTCTTATCCGCATAAACGCCCATTATCCATGCACCGATCGGTCGCATGACAAAACCCACCGCAAAAATCGCTGCGGCACTCAGTAATTGAGCCGTTTGGTTGCCTTTTGGGAAAAATACAGGCGCAAAATATAAGGTAAAAGCTGCATACGCGTACCAGTCGTACCATTCGACCATGTTACCCGCTGAACCGCCTAAAATAGATTTTAACCGTGTTTTTTGGTCAATAGTTTCAATCGATTGAGACATTGAAAATCCTTGTCAAAGACTTGTTGAATACATGCTAAAGGTTATTTTTGCGCTGTCCAGCCTTTGGGGCGTTCGTAGTCTTCATTATCCAAAAATTTATTGCGCTGCTCGGTAATAAATTTTTTGGCTTCTGGGTCAATCATACTTAAGTGATTTTCATTGATAAGCATGGTTTGGTGCTCTAGCCATTCGTTCCACGCTTTGGCAGACACGGTGTTTTGCAATTCTTCGCCCAGCTTGTTAGGAAACGGCGGTTTTGCCATTTTGGGTAGCTTTTGTTTGTATTTACGGCACATGACCATGTGGTCAGCGGGGTTATAAGTTTCCATTTGTTATCCTGTTAATAGTTGCTAGTCTGTGTCGCTTGCATCGGCGTAAATCCACGCGGTAGCGCCACTGTCAAAGTGACCTTCCACTCGTGCGTAGGCATCGACTTCGTAGCGGTCGGCTTGGGCAAGCTCATCATCGGTAATGTCAAAAATCACACCTGCCACTTTGTCGGTTGGGTTATTGGTTTTAAGTAGTATCGGATGAAAACGTTTGCCACTTGTGGCGAGCACATCGTCATCGGTGATTTCAATTTCACCCAACTGGTAGCCAATGAGTTGGTCTTTACTACCCACCAGTGTACGCCCAAAGGTAGCAAGCTGTACATTTTCTTGTTGTAATGTGCCATACGAGAACAGTTTTGGCATATTAATGACCTAATTGTTCGATACGCTCACGACCACGCTCAATTGCCATTTTGACTTGATTGGGCGCTGTACCGCCAATGTGGTTACGGGCATTGAGCGAACCTTCAAGGGTCAGATATTCAAACACGTCCTCACCAATCAAATCACTAAAGCCTTGAAGCTCATCGAGCGATAATTCACTCAAATCTACGCCTTTTTGCACACCTAACGCTACTGCTTTACCCACTACTTCATGCGCGTCGCGGAAGGCTAAGCCTTTACGCACTAGATAATCCGCCAAATCGGTGGCGGTCGCATAACCTTTCATGGTCGCGGCACGCATATTTTCTTTGTTTGGAATCAAGTTTGGTAGCATATCAGCAAAGGCAAGTAGGGAGCCGGTTACAGTATCTACCACGTCAAATAGCGGCTCTTTATCTTCTTGGTTGTCTTTGTTGTAAGCCAGCGGTTGGTTTTTCATCAAGGTCAATAGGGTAATCATATCACCAAACACGCGGGCAGCTTTACCCCGTACCAGCTCTGGCACATCGGGGTTTTTCTTTTGTGGCATAATCGATGAGCCTGTGCAAAAACGATCCGGGACGACCACAAACCCAAATTGCGCTGACATCCATAAGATGATTTCTTCACTCATACGTGACAAGTGCATCATTAACAGGCTTGCGCTACTGGCAAATTCAATGGCGAAATCACGGTCGGATACGGCATCTAGTGAGTTTTGGCAAATCCCTTCAAAGCCTAATAGCTGTGCGGTAAATTCCCGCTCAATCGGATAAGTCGTACCTGCCAGCGCTGCGGCGCCTAGGGGCATTTGGTTGATACGTTTTCGACCATCAATCAAGCGCTCGCTATCACGCATTAGCATCTCAAACCATGCCATCACATGATGACCAAAGCTAACAGGCTGCGCGGTCTGCAGATGGGTAAAGCCTGGCATGATAGTGTCGGTATGCTCGCTTGCCAAATCCAGTAAGCCCGTTTGTAGACGTTTTAGTAATCCTAAAATAATATCGGTTTGGTCACGCAGATATAAACGGATATCGGTCGCGACTTGGTCATTACGACTACGCCCTGTATGCAGTTTTTTGCCGACATCGCCAATAATAGCGGTCAGACGAGATTCCACATTCATGTGCACGTCTTCAAGCGCCACCGACCACACAAATTTACCATCGGCGATTTCTTGTTTGATTTGGGTCAAACCGCCAACGATTTGGTCTTTGTCCGCCTCGGTAATAATCCCCGCTTTAGCAAGCATGGTGGCATGAGCAATCGAGCCTGCGATGTCTTGATTGGCAAAACGTTGGTCAAATCCGACAGACGCGGTAAATTCAGCGACAAAACTGTCAGTGGCTTCGCTAAAACGTCCACCCCACATACTAGATGTGCTAGAATCAGCGGAAATGTGATTGCTCATAATACGTCCATTTTTTGTATAAGTGTGAAAGGAATAAAAACAATGAGATTGCTGGAGCTGTTATTTCCCTCTGCAAAATCTAGGGCTAGTATAGCAAAAACTGAGGATGCCTCACAAATTTCACTCAAGCGGATTAAAGAGCCGCTCACCAGCACATTTTTCCTGCCCAATCTGAGCGAAAAACAGACCATCAAACTGTGGGCAAGCTATATCGCGTTTTATTCACTGGTTTCGATTGTAACGCTGTTAACTTTTACCCATGATATCAGTTTGATTATCCGTCATAGCATTGAAACAGTGGTGATTACTAGCTTAGTTGTGACGGGTGAAATGGTTTTTTTGGCGAATTCTGCCAAAAAATTCAGAGAATTTAATTGGCGCTCAAAACAAATCACCGGCTATCTGCTATCGACTTCGTTTATTATCGTGCCGGTACTGAGTTTGCTAGGACGGTTGCTGTTATTTTTCACACTGGGCTATGAAGTCAGTTTAAATACGCTGATACTAGAAACCCTGGTGAATACTTTATGTGCCTTTTTGATGATAGCGGTGCTGCTCACCTTTTTTGAGATACAGTACCAAAATATTCGCCGCGCTGAACTGCGTAACCAACAGAAACTCATCGAGCAAAACGAGCAGTTAAAAGCGCGTATCACCCCGCATTTTTTCTTTAATCTACTCAATACTATGCAATATCTGATAGAAACCGATGCGTATGAAGCAGAGAGAATGATTTGTCATATCTCAAATCTGTATCGGGTGAGCTTTGATGAAACGCGTGAGATTGCGCTACTTGATGAGATGGAGCTATGCGAAAGCTATTTGAGCATCGAAAAATACCGTTTTGATAAAAAGCTGAAGGTAACCTGGCATTTGCCCGATGAAGATTTGCTCTATGACATGGTGATTACCTCGTTATCGCTACAAATAGTGATTGAAAAACTGATCGTACTGATTGTTGAAAACAGCACCGACCCCATTCACATTATTATTAGTATCGATTGGCAAAACGATGTTGCCAAAATTGATATCGAAATTGAGCTACCGGCAACGACGTATCAGCTGATTTGTCAAGATATTCGCCAAAAACTGCAGTTTAATAGCCAAGTGGCAATTTTGCGTCAGTATTTTGGTCATGAAGCCAGTATTCACTTTGAATTATCTGGTCAATTGCTAATCACTCAAATTCGCTATCCCCTTAAGGATGTCGCAGCTTTTTAGCCCATTTATTTTGTTAGTCGGAATTGGCATAAAAAAGTCACCAATCTAATGCGGCATTTTACATTTTATTTAACAAACTATGATATATTAGCATCTACTTAATAAAATGCGTTTATTAGTTTATCTAATCAGTTAAGCGCTATTTTATAAGGGTTTGATTGCTCACAAAGAGGTTGTGTTGGATTTGGCATAAGATTTTGAAGTACGTAAGATTTGTAGGGTTAAAGGCATGTGTTTTTGACCTCAAAGGAGCAAAGGAGTAAACAGTGAGAATTGTGATCTGTGACGATGAGCCACTAGCCCGAGAGAGGTTGGCACGTATCGTAAGAGAAGAGGGACATGAAGTAATTGCCCTGGCAGCCACCTGTATGGAGGCCATTGCAAAAGTCAAAGAACTCGCACCCGATGTAATTTTGTTAGACATTCGGATGCCAGGAATGGATGGCATCCGCTGCGCACAAGAGCTCAATGAGCTTAATAATGCGCCCGCCATTATTTTTGTGACCGCGTATGACCATTACGCGATTGCCGCATTCAAAGCACACGCGGTTGGCTATTTGTTAAAGCCTGCCAACAAAGAAGAAGTGTTACAGGCGCTAGCGAGAGCGTCCACGCTTAGTAATGCACAGATCAATGAAATCAGTCGATTGGAAGATCCGCTAGCACAGTCCAATCGTCAGCATATTGCGGCGCGTACCCATCGTGGTGTGGAGCTGATTGCGCTGCAAGATATTTATTACTTTACGGCTGACCAAAAATACGTGCAAATCCGTCATAAAGGTGGCACGGTTTTAATTGATGAAACCCTCAAAGAGCTTGAACAAGAATTTGGGGATGCGTTCTTTCGTATCCATCGCAATGCATTAATCAATCTTAACTACCTAGAAATGCTTGAAGCGATTGACCAAGGCCAGTACCAAGTGTGTTTCAAAGGCTTGCCCGACAAACTTGCCATCAGCCGCCGTCATTTGCCATTACTACGGGATAAAATCCAATCAATGTAGCGTAGGCTTTCGTATGTTTGCGTCTACTTCAATGAGTCGTAAGAGTAATTAGCCTGACATTTTGCTATACTGTTGCCTAACTCGCTGAATCACTGACAGATACCCATCTGACAAATGCCTAGCTTAGAGAGTTAGGCATTTTTATCGAATGCTAAAAAAGACACTGCTATGACTACGTTAACGACTTTAAATATCGCCACTCGCCAAAGCCCGCTTGCATTGTGGCAAGCCGAACACATCCAAGCGCGTTTGCAAGCGCTGTACCCAAGCCTGACCGTCAATCTAGTACCGATGGTCACCCAAGGCGACAAAATCCTAGATACCCCGCTGGCCAAAATCGGCGGCAAAGGCTTATTTGTCAAAGAGCTTGAGCAAGCCTTATATGAAAAACGTGCCGATATCGCCGTGCATTCGCTCAAAGACGTACCCATGGTGCTCCCTGAAGGTCTGACGCTTGGCGCATATTGTGAGCGTGAGCAGCCAACCGATGCCTTCATATCAAATCACTATGCGAGTCTAGATGCGTTGCCACAAGGGGCTAAACTTGGTACATCAAGTTTACGCCGTCAATGCCAAATTCAGCAATATCGTCCTGACTTAGAAATTATCAGCTTACGCGGCAATGTAGGCACACGCTTATCCAAGCTAGATGCAGGTGAGTATGATGCCATTATTTTGGCAACCAGTGGCTTGACGCGTTTGGGGCTTACCGATCGTATTCGCCATGAACTCGATACGCATATCAGCCTGCCAGCAGTCGGACAAGGTGCGCTTGCCATTGAATGCCGAAGTGATGATGCCGATGTGCTGGCACTATTAAAACCGCTCAATGACGAGCCAAGCCGTCTATGCGTGATGGCAGAACGCGCCATGAATCGTCATTTGCAGGGTGGTTGCCAAGTGCCGATTGCAGGCTTTGCTACCATTCAAGATGGACAAATTCATTTACAAGGTCGGGTCGGCAGTGTAGATGGTAAAACCTTGTTAAAAGCCGAGCATCATAACGCGTTAGTTGATGACGTACGGGAGTCTGAGCAAATTGCCGAAGCCGTGGGCGTGGTGGTGGCTGAAGCGCTCATTGCACAAGGTGCGGACAAAATCTTGGCGCAGATTTATCAAGACGGCTGATATTGAGATCCTCCTACCCATGCAATTTATCAATACCAGACCCGATCAGCGAGCCAAGGCACTAAGTCTATTTTTGCGCCAGCATGGCGTTAAAGTGATTGACCTGCCGCTGTTGGCATTGGTAGAAAAGCCGTTGACAGTGGCAGAGCGGGCAGTTTTGCAATCGATTGACCGTTATCAAGTGGTGGTGCTAGTCAGCGAAGCGGCAGTAAAGTATGGCTTAGCGAGGCTTACCACCTTGGTTAAGCTAACTGAAATGTCCAAAAAGATTGTATGGGTGGCGGTGGGTGACAAAACCGCGAATTACTTTAACCAGACCTGGCAGCAGCTCTCAGAGTTGCCAGCGCCTACGGTTATCTTTCCCCATGAAAAACACGCGCAAAACAATGAAGGGCTATTAAATTTGCCGGTAATCCAAGCGCTTGGCACAGGCGATTGTTTGCAGGTATGGCGCGGCATCGGCGGACGAGAATTATTGGCAGATACATTGGCGGCAAAAGGTGTGCAAGTACATTTGCTAAACTTTTACCAACGGGTTCTACCAAGCGCAACTACCCAAGCATTTGCGGTTTGGCAGCAAACGCAGAGCCACAACCAACCCATCGTTGTACTTATCTCAAGTTTGACCGCCTGGCAAAACTGGCAACAACTAACAGCAGACAATGAAATGGTTGCCAGTTGTTATTATTTGGTATTGCAATCGCGTATTGCAGAGCAAATGTTATTACAGCAGGCCAATCTTAATATAACCATCATCCCTGATTTAATGCCTGCGACGATTCTACAAGCATTAACCCCTTGTCAATAGCTGCATGGCTTTTGGTTTGGCTAAGCTGTTTTGCGCTGAATCATCTACCCATGACAGCGTTTGCAGCGCTTGTTGCAGTGTTTGAGTCAGCCGTATACCCTGCTCTATTGTCAGCGTTATGGTGATTGAGGTCAAAAACCAATGAAAATGGGTGAGGCTATGTTTAACAGTATCAGGGCTATCTAAGTTAACCTGCTCGATATTTAGCAGCTGCTCGGCTTGTAAGAAATCAAAGATAATCTGCTCAGCGATATTATATTCTGCTTCAAATGTTGACTCTTGCTGCCAGGTTGCCAGTAGCGGCGCGCCTGTGTTTTTTGCCCCCGATTGTTTTTTGACAAAGGCCAATGGTAAACACCACAGCCCACCCCAAATCCCAGTGTCAGGACGTTGTAGCCACAAGGTTTTGTCATCGCAAACCAGCTTTAACGCTAGCGAAAACTTAGATGGATTGGGGGATTTTTTACTTTTTACCGGATAAAAACTTTGCTTGCCTTGGGCATTTGCTACACAGTCGGCTTGCACCGGACACAGTAGGCAGGCAGGTTTGGCTTTGGTGCATAGCGTCGCCCCCATATCCATCATCGCTTGGGCATAGTGCCCGCTATCACGGTTCGGTGTTAGACGCTCGGCAAGTTGCCAAAGCGCTTTGGTTGTGGCAGTTTTGGTGATATCGCCGTCAATACCAGCCCAACGGGTCAGCACACGTTTGACATTACCATCGCAAATCACTCCTCTGTCACCGCCATATTGGTCAGCTCTGACACCCATCGCCACAATCGCGCCTGCCGTAGATTGACCCACGCCTGAAATCTGCTGCCAGTGGGCAACCGTTTGCGGAAATTTACCAGTTTGCTCGATGATATCCACCAGCTGCTTGGCACCTTTATGCAGGTTGCGCGCACGCGCATAGTACCCCAGTCCTGCCCAGTGCTCAGCGACTTGCTCCCAAGATGCGTTTGCCAAATCCTGCACCGTGGGAAAACTTGTCATAAATCGCTCAAAATAAGGAATGACCGTCGCTACTTGGGTCTGCTGTAGCATAACCTCAGATAACCACACCGGATAGGGGTCTGGCGTGTCAAGCTGATGCTGCTGCCACGGCAAATCATGACGCCCGCTATGGTCAAACCATGTCAAAATACGCGGTGCAAAACTATCAAGCTCCGTTTCGGTATGCGCTTCGGTATGATTGTGGCTTAAGTGCTGATTAGGACTTGGCATCGCTGAGGGGTTTGTATTCGGATGTGCGTTCAAAATTTACCATCGGGTTACTATCGTGATAGCTATATAAGACTTTCTAGTTGGGATTCAATACTGACTGATAAGATGGCTAAAAATCTTGACTAAAACTGGGACATAGGCATAAAAAAAGCAATATCATGAGGGATATTGCTTTTGGGGCTAACGATGCAGCGGCTGTATGTTATACAAGATTGTCTTGCATAAACGCAATCATTTCATCCCAGCTGGCTTTTGCCGCATCTGCGTCATAGCCCAAATCCACGCCATTTTCTTCGGCGCGTTTGTCAGCATTAGGATTGGTAAAGCCGTGTTTCGCCCCTTCGTACACATCGACTGTGTATTCAACATCGGCGTTATCCAGCTCTTTTTTTAGCCCTTCAATGGCATCCATCGACACCATGCTATCGGCTTCACCATGTGCCACCAACACTTTGGCGGTGAATTTGCCTTTTTGTGCCGGTTGTTTTGGGGTAGGGTTGCCGTGGAAAGTCGCCACTGCTTTGAGTGGGAAGCCTTCACGCGCCATGTCTAGAGCAATTTTACCGCCAAAGCAAAAACCAATCGCGCCCAGACGGTTTGTGTCAACAGCTTCAAGGTCAGTAAAGTCATCCATAATGAGTTTACAGCGCGCCATCAACATGTCTTGGTCAGCGAGCATTTGGCTCATCCATTCATTGGCTTGGGCGGCATCTGTGGTCAGTTTACCTTCGCCATACACATCCATGGCGACGGCAGCAAAACCCGCTTCGGCTAAACGCTCAGTGACTTTTTGTGGGTGCTCAACCACGCCCCACCATTCAGGCGCCACCAAAATCGCTGGGGCAGGGTTGTCGTGGCTCGCTGATTCTGGTAGACAGACATAGCTTTTAAGCTCCACGCCATCGGTGGTGGTAGATTCGAGTTGTAAAATTTGAATTGGCATCATAAATCCTTATGTTATGGTAAATGATATGATTGGTTGCTATTGTTATAAGACACTGGCGTTATAAAAACGCTGGATTCATACGCTAATGAGAGCGTGACAAGTCAGTGCAACGGTTAATACAGGCACTACTGTATACTGAAATCATCGCATTTTCCGTTATAATACTGTCACTGTTTTATCCAAGCCAAAAGTTGAAAACATAATGAGCCAATCTGTTACCTTACGCCCGCAATTTTGGGAGCGATTTTCGTTAGAACAATTGACCCAAGCTGAATGGGAAGCCTTATGCGATGGCTGTGGGGCGTGTTGTTTGATTAAATTTAAAGACGATGACAGCGATGAGGTTGAATACATTGATGTCGCCTGTCGACTGCTTGATTGTGCCACAGGGGCTTGCCAGCATTATCCAACAAGGCGCGACTATGTGCCCGACTGCATCAGCCTAACCATCGATAACATTGGCGAGATGTATTGGCTACCGGCAAGCTGTGCCTACAAGCGCTTGTACTACGGGCAACAACTGCCAAGCTGGCATTTATTACTTACTCAGGATGCCGCCGTGACACAAACCATGATGCGCCAAAAAAATATCAGCGTGGCGGGACGCTGTCAGTCTGAAACAGAGGTCTCTGAACTTGAGCAAGAAGAAAGGATAATTCATTGGATTCGCCAATAGTGCTTGTTTATTCAAGGCTTTACTAGCACCGAGCAAGCTGATGGGTGAGTAAAATCAGCCAATAAATACAATAAAATTAAGAAAAATACCATTGCAATCATCATGGGGTTAAGGTAAGGTAAAAAAATCTTTCGCCATATGAGGGTCTCGTCGGCTATGTCAGACGACAATTCGAGTTCACACCTGTCAAACAAACAGCAAGGCAGTAGCTGGTCACGCGGTCTAAAACGCTGGCTATCCACCGCCCCTGAAACCCGTGATGAACTAGTCAAATTGGTACATGATTCGCGTCGATTTTTGGCGCCCGACACCGTCGATATGTTAGAGGGCGTGCTAGATTTACCCGCTATTCAAGTGCGAGAAATTATGACCCCTGTCAGCCACGTTGCGGGCATCACCCAGCACCAAAACTTGCAAGATATCATGTCGCTCTATATGGAAACCGCCCACTCGCGTTATCCTGTATTTATCGATGACAACAAAGACACAGTGATGGGTATCTTACTTGCCAAAGATTTGATTCCGTTTTTGGTCGCCAAGGCGCAAGGTCAAAACATTGACCATTTCAATCTTGAGGCAATTGTACGTCAGCCAATTTATATCAGTGAAACTGCGCGTTCTGACAACCTGCTGCGTCTATTTCAAAAAAATCAAATTCATATGGCAATCGTCATCGATGAGTTTGGGGTGGCATCAGGCGTGGTGACGATGGAAGACTTACTCGAGGAAATTGTCGGTGATATCATCGATGAGCATGACGACATCGAAGAAGATACCGATATCAATCATATAGTGCCTGTGCCCAACCAGCTTGACACATGGATTGTGCAATCCATCACCTCAGTCTCAGACTGTAATGAACAGCTAGGTACCCATTTTGATAGTGAGGATGTCACTAGTATGGGTGGACTGGTCATGCAAGAGCTTGGCGAAGTCAATGAGGTATTGGGTCAAACCGTCTTTATTGACGATTGTCGTTTGACGGTATTGTCAGCAGATGGTCGATTTATCCAAGAAATTGAACTGGTTAAAAGGTATAATCAGCTCGACGATTAGTCCAATTACTTATGTTTGCAAAACCGTTTAACCCTAAAGGCAATACCCGCCAATGCGTCTTACTACCCAGTCCCTAAAAAAGCAACTTTCTGTACAATCTCATCACGATAGTGCCAAATCTGCAAATACCAAACAGCCGCTGTTACCCAAACTGGTGCTGGCTTGGCTTGCGGGTGCGGCATTTATCTTTGCGTTAGCGCCTTACGATTTTTGGATAGTAGCACTGTTATCGCCACTGGTGCTGTATTGGCTGTTATTGCCTGCAATGTCAAATTGGCGGGCGTTTTGGCTCGGTGAAATGTATGGCATGGGATTGTGGAGCGTGGGCGCGTTTTGGTTGTTTACCTCCATTCATACCTATGGTAATACCCCTACCTTGTTAGCCTTACTGATGATTGGTTTTGTGGGCTTAGGAATGGGATTGTTTCATGGTGCCTTGGCGGTGATTTTTAATCGCTTTGTGGCAAAACAGCCGCTAAGCTTTGCGTCATTATGGGTGGTACAAGAGTGGTTAAAGACCTGGCTATTTACAGGGTTTCCTTGGCTATTCGTGGGCTATGCTTATACAGCGCAACCTTGGCTGACGAGCCTTGCCCCAATTTTTGGGGTGTTGGCGCTGAGCTTTGTATCGGTGTTTGTCTCAGCAAGTCTGGTGGAAGCGGCGCGAAAAAAATACCGTTTTTTAATTCCCTCATCTGTGATGTTACTGGCAAGCGTGGCGCTGTGGCTTATTGCCCCGCAATGGACGACCCCCAAAGGCACACCGAATCTGAAAGTTTCATTAGTACAAGGCAATATTCCGCAGGACTTAAAATGGCTGCAAGAATACCAAATCCAAACGCTGGGTATCTATGCAGGTTTAAGTAAAACGGAATGGGGGCAGGACATTATCTTATGGCCAGAGTCGTCGATTCCGATGTTTCAAACCGACGCCATGCCCTTTATCAGTCAAATTGCTGCCCAAGCCCGCGAAAGCAATACCGCATGGCTCACCGGTATTCCGTATGTGGATGTCAATGAATACGACCCAAAAGTTGATAAGTACGAGCCATTTTACAACAGTGTGATTGCTTTGGGCGCCGATGCCAAAGGCTTATACAAGAAACAAAATTTGGTACCCGTGGGCGAATATATCCCGTTTGAAGGAATGTTAGATTGGGCATTGCCAAACTTGATGGGCGGTACCATGAGTTTTCGCAGTGGTTCTGCGCACCAAGCGCCCTTGCAAGTCAAAAACCACCCAGTCGGCGTGGCGATTTGTTATGAAGTCGCCTATCCTGATACCACCCGCCGCAATGCCAAAAATACCGACTTTTTATTGACCGTATCCAATGATGCCTGGTTTGGCACATCGGCAGGTCCATTACAGCATCTACAAATGGTGCAAATGCGCTCGATTGAAACCGGTCGCTGGTTTATGCGCGCGACCAATACAGGCGTGACCGCAATCATCAATGATAAAGGCAATATTGTTGCCAAAGCGCCAGCCTTTGAGCGCACGGTGTTACGGGGTGAGATTCAATCGCGCGTTGGTAATACGCCATTTATGCGCTGGGGTAGTTATCCTATCTTGGCACTGGCAGCGCTCTTGCTACTGATTAGTTGGCTGGTTCGTAAAACACGTTAAAAACCTTAAATGCAGTAAGGTTTTGTCACCAATTGCAAAAATTTAGTATATAATGGTTACAAAGTTCCGTATAATAGTTATAAATTAGATTTGAATTCATTTAGATTCAACAACTCTTGCCCCAATGATTTACAGTGAGGTTTACGATGGCTCATCATGAAGTCGTGGAAAACAATGTCAAAAAAGAACTTAGTTACTCTTTAATTGGCGTTTTAGCGTTTCTAGGCGTGGTTTTATTAATCCTTATTTCAGCAATTGTACGCCCTGCTGGTAACCACGTTGACGTTGCAAAACTCAATGCTGAAGTGGAAGCCAAAGCCGCTGCATCTGCTGCTGCCGCTGCCAAACCAGCAGGTTCGACGCCTGCGGCAACCTCACCTGCGGCGGGTGAAACCACCACCGCCACTGCCAATGCAGACACCGCAACAGGTCCAAATACCACGGTTGCCAGCCCAGACAATGCCTCTATGACGCCATCTTCTGCACCAACGGCTACGGCAAAAACATCGACCATTGAAGCGCGTAATGCCTCAACGGCTGAAGCCAAAGCAGAGATTAAAGCCAAAACAGGTGACACCCCAAATATCGCACCACCTGTTGCCTCAGCGGTCAAGTCTCAAGAACAATCAAAATAATACATTGGCTGCATAAAAAAACCACGTTAGATAACGTGGTTTTTTTGTGCGCTAAGTCGTCACTGTCAAGCTTAAGTTTTTTGGTAAGTAACAAACTGATAGCTTAACCCACTTTGCTCATCCGTGAATTTTTCACTTTCTGATGTTTTGACAAAATCACTGGTAATCTCTGGATAAAACGCCGCTGCGTTGTCAATCACGGTATCGACCTGGGTGATTTCTAATCGATCACTAAACAGTAGGGCTTGTTGGAAGACTTTTTCGCCACCAATCACCCAAATCGTTTGCAAACCTTTACCATGGGCGAGCGATGAGGCTTGGGTCAGTGCGTCATCTAGGTTGTGCATCACAATGACGGCATCATCCTCCACTTGGTAATCCAAGTTGGTGGTAATCACAAAATTGGTACGGTTGGGCAAGGGTTTTGCGCCCATAGATTCAAAGGTCTTGCGACCCATAATCACGATACCGCCATTGGTATGTTTTTTAAAATGTTTCAAGTCCTCAGAGATGTGCCAAGGCAATTGATTGTCTTTGCCAATGGCGCGATTTTGGCTCATCGCCACGATTTGGGCGACTTCCACATTAGAATAACTCATGATTTATCCTTATTGTTGTGAGTTTTGGCATTAGGCTGCAAGCTTATACAGAGACCTCAGCCTTAATTGTGGCATGGCTTTGATAATTTTCAATTTTTATATCGTTAAAATCAAAGGCAAAAATGTCAGTAATGTCAGGGTTGAGCCAAAGTTTGGGTAGGGCAAACGGCTCACGACTAAGCTGCTCATGCACTTGCTGTAGATGATTGTTATAGATATGACAATCACCGCCCGTCCACACAAACTCACCGACACCAAGCCCGGTCACATGGGCTATCATATGGGTAAGCAAGGCATAGCTGGCAATGTTAAAAGGTACACCCAAAAACAAATCCGCCGAGCGTTGGTACAACTGACAAGATAATTTGCCATCGGCGACAAAAAACTGAAACAGGGTATGACAAGGGGGCAAGGCCACTTCGTTGGCTTCCAAAGGATTCCAGCCAGAGACAATCAAACGGCGCGAGTTTGGGTTGTTTTTGATTTCATTCACCACCCAACTGATTTGGTCAAAACCGTCTGAATGATAGCTGCCGTCCGCTTTTTTGCTCGCACCAAAGTTGCGCCACTGGTGTCCGTACACCGCGCCAAGTTCGCCTTCAGGCTTGCCAAAGCGGGCAGTTTGCTCGGCGGTTGCCCATTCATTCCAAATGCGTACCCCATTGTCCTGCAAGTATTGGACATGGGTATCGCCTTTTAAAAACCAAAGCAGCTCATAAATCACGCTTTTGGTATGGATTTTTTTTGTGGTTAGTAGTGGAAAACCCTCATTCAAATCAAACCGCATCTGCGCGCCAAAATAGCTGATGGTACCCGTGCCCGTACGGTCGCCTTTTTGTATGCCGTTATCTAGCACCAGTTTAAGTAAATCCAAATAGGCTTGTTCGTTCTTTGACGTAATCATGGGTGATGAGTTCCTTGGTTAGTTTTCTTTGTTAGTCCACATTCTTTTGACTGCCCCAATCGTAAATTTGGTTTTTATACGCCCAAATCAATAAAACCAAACCACCGATAATCATCGGTAGGCTTAAGATTTGCCCTTTTGTCATCCACCCTAATAAAATAAAACCTTGGTCAGCATCAGGTTGGCGGAAGAATTCGGTAATAAAACGTGCAATACCGTAGCCCATCACAAACAAACCACTAACCGCCATACGCGGACGCGGCCGACTGGCAAACCACCAAACCAAAACAAACAGTACCACCCCTTCAGTAAAAGCCTGATACAGCTGTGACGGATGGCGTGGGAGTAACAAATAATTGTTGCCATCAATCATAAAGGTTTGCGCAAGGCTTTGCAGGGCAGGGCTTTGTTTGAGTAGTTCATTGTCTTCATTGACCGCTTGCGGGAACAGCATCAGCCAGTTGTAACCCCCGTCAGACACGCGACCCCACAATTCGCCATTGATAAAATTGCCAATACGACCAAACAGCAGTCCGGTTGGCACGCAGGGAATAATAAAATCTAGCACATTCCAAATATTCTTTTGATATTTGCGGGCAAAAAATAGCATTGCGATGGCGACACCCAAAAATCCCCCATGAAACGACATGCCGCCTTGGTTGATTTTGAACAGATACATCGGATTGGCTAAAAATTCGCTTAATTGATAAAACAGCACATAGCCGATACGACCGCCTAGAATCACGCCCATCGCCCCGTAAAATACTAGGTCAGCGACCATGTCGGCATTCCAGTCTGGGCGTGATTTAGTGCGATACCAAGCCAACGCATAAGCGGCAGCAAAAGCCAGTAAATACATCAGCCCGTACCAGTGGGCTTGGATAGGTCCCAAATGCAGAGCGACAGGATCCCATTGCGGGTGAGTTAAAATTAGTGGAAACATGGCAATTTAGTCATTATCGAAAATGCCAATATCATAGCAGTTTTGGCTAGCTTGGGCTATTTTTTGCTGTGCCCTTTTAGTTATTACCAACGGCTATCGTTCTCACAAGGCTCGCCATTACAGGCGCATTTCAATGCCTTGCTGTGCCATAAACTGCTTGGCTTCGCCCACGGTATATTCGCCAAAATGGAAAATACTCGCCGCTAGTACCGCATCAACACCGCCTTGCAGCACCCCATCTGCCAAGTGTTGCAAATTACCGACACCACCTGAGGCAATCACTGGCACATTCACGCTATCTGTAATACGCTTCATCAAGGCGATATCATAGCCGTTTTTGGTACCATCTGAATCCATCGAGGTCACAAGCAGTTCACCCGCCCCAAAACCTGCCATTTTGACCGCCCATGCCACTGCATCAATGCCAGTCGCTTTGCGTCCCCCATGGGTAAAGATTTCCCATTGATTGTCAGCCACTTTTTTGGCATCAATCGCTACCACGATACACTGACTGCCAAAACGCGCTGCCGCTTCACCGACAAATTCAGGGTGAAAAATTGCCGCTGAATTAATCGATACTTTATCCGCGCCGGCGTTTAGCAAGTGACGAATGTCATCGACTTTACGCACCCCGCCGCCCACGGTCAGCGGTACAAATACGGTCTCTGCCATGCGTTCAACCGTGTGATAGGTGGTGTCGCGTCCATGATGGGTAGCGGTGATGTCCAAAAAAGTGATTTCATCCGCGCCTTGTTCGTTGTAGCGCTGCGCCACTTCAACAGGGTCGCCCGCGTCTTTGATGTCGACAAATTGCACACCTTTGACCACCCGACCATTGTCAACATCAAGGCAAGGGATAATTCGTTTTGCTAACATATTCGATTTCCTTCTATAATAGCCGTAAGTTTATCAAATTTACTTTGCCATTACCGCAGTTTTATCGGTGTGCTGCGCTTCAAGGATGCCTTATGTCTGTATATACCCAGTTGACTGACCAACAATTTAGTGATTTTTGCCAACAATTTGGCGTGGATTTTGCCAAAGCCATACCTATCACACAGGGTATCAAAAACAGTAATTGGTTTATTGAAACAACCACGGACAAAGCCGGCGAGCCGTCTTATGTATTTACCTTGTTTGAAGAACGCAAACCGCATGAAATTCAAAAAATGGCGATTATCCTAAACCGCCTAAAAGACCAGCTACCCGTAGCAGCACCGCTAGCCGCCAAAAACGGCGAGTTTTTGCTGTATTTTGACAACAAAGCCATTGTGGTGTCACCAAAACTCTCAGGCGGTCACCCAAAAGCAACCACACCTGATATGTGTCGCCAAATGGGCGAGGCTTTAGCTGTTCTTCACCAAACCTTGCAAACTTTGACCCCTGCACAAAACTATGGCGTTGAGTTATACCCTTGGCATCTGGTGCGTGACCGTGAAACCAAGTTTATGCCAAGCGATGAAGCCAAACTGATGAATGATATTTGGCAAGCGTACGAAACCGTAGCGAGCAAAAATTTGCCAACAGGTTTATGTCATCTGGACATGTTTGCCGATAACACGCTATGGGATTTTAGTGATGAAACCCAGCCAACACTCACAGGTTTGCTTGATTTTACCGAAGTCAGTGTTGAACATTTTGTGATGGATGTGGCGATTACCATTAATGATTTTTGCACCACTTGGGGTAACGCCAACGATGGTGAAGCGGTGAATTTTGATGACGCCAAGATGCAAGCGTTTTTACAAGGGTACGAGAGCAAACGCGCTTTGAGCGATGATGAGAAAAATGCATTGCCGATTATGCTGGCGATGGCGGGCGTGACGTTTTGGCTGCTGCGTTTGAATGTGATTTATTATAACCGTCAGCAAGGTCGCACGGGCGATAATATTATGGTGAAAAATCCTGACTTGATGAAACGCTTGGCAGCATACCATTGGGCGAGCGTGAAATAAGGATATTCAATGTTTCTTGTGTATGTGGATGAAAGCGGTGATACTGGCTTGGTAAATAGTCCATCGAATTATTTTTGTTTAAGTGCTATCGTAGTTCATGAAAGTCATTGGCAAACCACGTTAAATTCAGTGATTGGCTTTAGAAAAGAACTGAGAGCAAGCTATGGTTTTAAATTACGAGAAGAAATTCACTGTTCTCATTTTATTCACAAACCTGGTGATTTTCAGAGAATTCCTAAGTCTTTACGGCTCAGGCTGTTACGAGATGTTATTGATTTTCAAGCAAGTTTACTTAATTATCAAATTGTGAACGTGGTGGTAAACAAAAAGAATAAATCTTTAAATAGTGATATTTTTAGCCTTGCTTGGCAAACGCTTATTCAGCGTATCGAAAATACACTTTATCATCACAATTTTATTGGTTCAAACAATGCAACTGATTCAGCTTTGTTATTTGTTGATAAAACTGATGAGATAAAATTAAGAAATTTAACCCGACGAATGAGAAGATATAATCCTGTCCCAAATAGCTTTAACTTGGGCTCAGGCTATCGTATGATGCCCACACAATGGGTTATAGAAGATGCAATTCATCGTGATTCTGCACATTCTTATTTTATTCAATTAGCCGATGTTAATGCTTATTTCTTGGGGCAGAAATTTTTTACTAATCAATATGTTAAAAAGAAAGGTGGTAGAAATTATCTTGATAGACTAATGCCAGTTTTATTAAAACAAGCAAGTAAAAGTCATCCGTTAGGCATAGTTATACGTTAAAAAGAAAAGGGTTCAGCTTTCGCCGAACCCGATGAGTCCTACTGTAGGGTCTAGCCCTAGGTCAGACTACCTATTAATAATAGCATTTTTATGATTGATTTCAATTTAATTTTACCAAAATATACATAATTCTCGGAATAGTAAAGATGAATGATATTAACAACTGGCAGAAACTTGCCGAATACCCGACCAACTTATTGGCAGAAACCCATGCCATCTATTTACAAAACAACGGCATCAACGTACAGACCCAACTTGTTGATTTGATGGGATTAAACACAGGCGGTGTGCTATGGGTTGCCCCTGAAGATGTTGAGCAAGCCAAAGCTTTGCTCAATAATATCGATGACACCTCGCAACTAGCGGATGACGACTTGGTAGACCATAACGACTCAGCAAAATTGCAGTAGAAAGGAACCCTAATCACCATGTGCCAACTTCTGGGTATGAATTGCAACACACCCACCGATATTCATTTTAGCTTTGCGGGGTTTCGTCAGCGGGGCGGGCAGACCGATATCCATACCGATGGGTTTGGTATTGTATTTTTTGAAAAAAATCCCGACCCATCGCAGGGTAATGGTAAAGCAGGTCTGCGTCAATTTCACGATGACAAGCCAAGTTTCTGTTCACCGGTGGCGGATTTAGTCAATAGTTATCCGATTAAGGCGATGAATGTGATTAGTCATATTCGCAAAGCCACGCAAGGCACAAATTGCTTGGCTAATACCCACCCATTTGTCCGTGAGGTATGGGGCGAGGAATGGGCATTTGCGCATAATGGGCAATTACAGATGGATTTTATTGATCAGCTCAGCCCTGTGCCCACCCACTATCAGCCCGTAGGTACAACCGATTCGGAGATGGCGTTTTGTTATCTGCTCAATCGACTCAAATCACAATTTAGTGAGCCGCCCAGCGACGCGGTGTTATTCCAGTTTTTGACCACGATTTGTCGTGAGTTATCGGCGTTGGGCTTGTTTAATTGTCTCATTAGCAATGGCGATTGGCAGCTAGCGTATGCAGGGAGTTTGCTATTTTTTATCACCCGTAAAGCGCCATTTGGTGAGGCAAAACTCGCTGACAGTGAGCTGGCGATTGATTTTAGCGAGGTGACCTCGCAGACCGATAAAGTGACCCTGATTACAACCATTCCTTTGACTTACAACGAACACTGGCAACAGCTGTATGTGGATGAATGTTTGATGTTTCGGGATGGCGATATTTTATTTAAAGACACGCCTGATAATCCGACATGCTTAACCATTGAAGAAGGCATTGCCATCGCCCGCAAAGTAGGGGCGAGCTTATAATATGATAAAAGTCGCTTATTCTGATATTTTTAAATATGACGTCCCCGAGCGTCACCGTTTCCCTATGCAAAAATATCCGATGATTGCCGAGCGGTTACTGGCGGAGGGTACATTCACCCAAGCCAATTTTTTTGCCCCGCAGCGATTGAGCGAAGACGAAATTCTCACCACCCATACCCAAAGGTACTGGCAGCATCTAAAACACCAAACATTGCCCGCCAAGGACGCGCGTGCCATCGGCTTTGAGATGACGCCAAGGCTCGTTGAACGGGAACGTGTGATTGCCCATGGCACTTATGAATGCGCGCTATTCGCCAAACAATTCGGTGTCGCGCTCAATATCGCAGGCGGCACCCACCATGCCTTTGCCGATCATGGCGAAGGGTTCTGCGTGTTTAACGATGTGGCGGTGGCGAGTAATTTATTGTTGGCACGTGGACAGGCGACCCAAATTCTGACCGTGGATTTGGATGTGCATCAAGGCAACGGTACAGCGCATTTGATGGCAAATGAACCTCGGGTATTCACCTTTAGCATGCATGGCGCAAAAAACTATCCATTTCGCAAGCAAGCATCCGATTTGGATATTGATTTGCCAAACGAGACAGGCGATGAGGCGTATTTAGCAATATTAATGGATACGCTGCCCAGACTTATTGCAAAAGTGAAACCCGATATGCTGTTTTACCAGTCTGCTGTGGATGTGCTCGCCACCGATAAGCTCGGTAAACTTGCGCTCACCCGTGACGGCTGTGCCAAGCGTGATGCGTTTGTATTTAGCCAAGCCAAAGCCAATGGGATCCCAGTGGCGGTGGTGATGGGTGGCGGCTACTCAGAAAACATCGACGATGTGGTGGAAGCCCATTGCAATACCTTTCGCATAGCAAAAAGGCTGTATGAGTGAGTGTTAAGAGATAAAAAAAGCCCTGTTTCACAGAGCTTTTAAAATAAACCGTTGTTATGCTAATCAATGCGCTAATACATACGCTGATAATTAAGCTAATACTTTCTCAAGCGCTTGCTTAAAACGGCTGACTGTGCCGTCGACATCTATTAATTTATCTAACCCAAATAGCCCCAAACGGAATGTTTTAAAGCTGTCGGGTTCGCCAACTTTCAGTGGGACGCCGCCTGCAATTTGTAAACCTTGGGCTGCAAATGCTGCACCTTTGTGCATATCATCACGCTCAGTATAGACCACAATCACACCGGGTGCTTGGTAGCCTTCAGCTGCGACGCTGATAATATCGTGTTGATTGAGGACAGAGAGCACTTTTTGACCCAATTCAAATTGGGCGCTTTTGAGTTTATCAAGTCCAATCGCTTCGGCTTCTTTGACGGTATCGCGGAATTTGGTCAGCCCATCGGTTGGCATCGTCGCATGATATGCATGACCGCCATTTTCATAAGCGCGCATGATAGTGAGCCACTGTTTGAGATCGAGCCCAAAACTGGTCGATTCGGTGGCTTCCACTTTGGCAACGGCTTGTTCATTCATCATTACTAGTCCCGCACATGGCGTGCTTGACCAGCCTTTTTGTGGCGCAGAGATGAGCACATCAATGCCCAACGCTTTCATATCCAGCCACACGCAGCCTGAGGCGATACAGTCGATGACCAGTAAACCACCGACACTATGTACCGCATCGGCAAGTTGTTTAATATAGTCATCAGGCAGCATCAAGCCTGCCGCGGTTTCGACATGGGGGGCAAATACCACCGCAGGTTTTTTGGATTGAATCTCAGCGACAGCCGTCTCGATTGCCACTGGCTCAAACTGCTGTTGTTGGTTGCTATCACCGATGTGTGCGGTCAGGACAGTCACGTCATCCGTGATACGACCTTTTTCAAGGATTTGCGTCCAGCGAAAACTAAAAAAACCGTTACGGATGATGAGCACTGTTTGGTCAGTGGCAAGCTGGCGCGCAACCGCTTCCATACCGTAACTCCCTGTACCGGGCACGATTGCCACCGCATCGGCGTTATACACGTTTTTTAAGCTTGTGGACAAATCATTCATCACGGTTTGGAATTTTTTGGACATGTGATTGAGCGAGCGGTCGGTGTACACCACAGAGTATTCTAATAAACCGTCTGGATCAATATCTTGGCGTAGCGCTGGCATGGGACTCTCCTTTAATATCATTGTCTTTATCGCAAAATCGCAAATAAAATTAGTCTAGCAAAAAAGCCCTTTTAAAAAACAAAAAAATTGTAGAGCGGTTGTTAAAGTTTTTGTTATCAATGGCGCATCGATTAAGCCAAAAACTGTCCGCAGCAGCGTTTGTATTTCTCACCACTGCCGCAGGGGCAAGGCTGCTTTTGGGTGACAGACATGACCACTGTTGGATCCAAAAAATACCAACGGCTGTTGCCATGGTTGGGAATATTCACAAAGGTGGATAGCTCATGATGGACGTCTTTGCTGTCTAAACCTTTGTTGTCTAAAACAGCTAAATCCAAACCAGCGGAGTGCACAGCTGATGCAGGCAAGTGAAAGTAGGCTTTAAACTCCACTTGAGCGTGACGTTTGCCAAGTTTTGCTAGATGGTTGATGACTTCAAGTCCTGCCCAGTCAGTCTGCTGCGCCCAGTCGCTAATTGCTTTTGTATCGAGTAGCGGCTGCTGAAAAGGCGCGGTGGTGGCAAAGATATACTCGACATGTTGAAGCACAAATGCCCCATACCGAGCGCGCATTAGCTGTTCGGCGGTGTCGGCGGTTTTTTGCCCCACATGCAGGGGCGCACAGCAATGAGCATAAGACAGTGTAGAGCCACACGGGCAAGGTGACGTATGTATCATGTTAATGAATGTTCGGTAGGTTGATGGCGGTAGGCAAGATATTTTTCTTTAAAATAAGCCAACTAATCGGGTCTTGTAGCGTCTGCCAAAATATTTTAAACGGCGGGGCAAACACAATCATGGCGGCCAACACGGCATATAAGCCCAAATACCAGCCTATTTGATCGAATTTAAACACTTTAAACGCGGTACCAAAAGATTTTTTGACACTCAGCCCCAATAGGTTGACGCTAAACATCTCATCTAACAGCAGATGAACAATGGCGCCAAACATCAAAAACAGCCCCAAAAACCAACTGATAACAGCGCCTTGCTTAAACCCATAGAAGCTTGCGTACACGAGGGTCATCGCCATAATCCCCAGATAGGGAATCGAGTGCACGATACCGCGGTGCACTGTCAATTTGCTATATAAATTAAACACACCGTAGCGCATCAGCAAATAAGATGCTAACCACAATCCTGCCAATGCAACCAACGAAAACTGCCCGACACACAAGATAACAATAAAAAATGCGCACAACAGCGATACGACATTAAATCCTACGGTCGCGGGTACCGAGTGGTCCAAATCAATATCGGGCAGCAAGCCACCAATTGTACCAGCCACCACACACATTAAATATTCAGGCGCGGTCAGCATCCCTGCTTTATAAATCACCAAGCCAGTGACGCCACTGGCAACAAAAGCCACGCTTATGTGGGTGTTAAAATTTGCCATAGTCTTCGCCCAGGTTCCCAATAGCTTAAAATCAGCGAGTCAAAACTCAAGTGGTAAAATTTAGTGGCTTAAATCAAGTAGCTAGAATCAAGTAGCTTAAAGCAGATAGCCACAAAGTCATTTATCACATACGCAATTGCGCGCTCAATTATATGCTAATTTTGATGACAAAGCGTCAACTGAGCGTAAGGAAAATTGATTTTGTGGGGCATGAGGCATGGAGAAAAGCAAAACATTGTAAGCTATGTAACCTATGTAACCTAGCGTGGGTCAAGGCAATACTAGATAGCAAAAATTCCTACCAGAAACAGATAGCAAAAACAAAAAAGCCATCGTCCGTCAGACAATGGCTTTTTTTAAAATAAGTGGCGTCCCCACGGGGATTCGAACCCCGGTTACCGCCGTGAAAGGGCGATGTCCTAGGCCTCTAGACGATGGGGACGCAATCGCACGAGGTGCTCTAAGCAGACTTAATAGTGGTGGAGCTAAGCGGAGTCGAACCGCTGACCCCTTGCATGCCATGCAAGTGCTCTACCAACTGAGCTATAGCCCCATTTTTGGGAATTATTTAGACTGCTTTGCCTAAGAGTGCGCGTATTTTATTGAAAACTGATTTTGCTGTCAAGATGATTTTTGCCTAAAAACACAAAATTTTTACCCATTCTTGCTATAATGATGCCTGCTTAATGTTGCCTTCATATAACGACTGTAGATTAGTTATATTTTGTCGTTTTGTCTAAAATTATAAGGATAGCCCATGTGGTTGGTAAATTTTATTTTGCATATCGGTGATCATTTACAAGAGCTGGTCAACAACTATGGTAATTGGATTTATGCGATTTTGTTTGCCATTGTGTTTTGCGAGACGGGTCTGGTGGTGTTGCCATTTTTGCCCGGGGATTCGATGTTGTTTGCCGCAGGCACCATTGCCGCAGTGGGCGATATGAATATCTTTGTGCTGATTGGTTTATTGATTGTGGCGGCAGTATTGGGCGATTTTGTCAATTTTGAGATTGGCAAACACTTTGGGCAAAAGTTATTTTCCAATCCCAATTCCAAGATTTTTAAGCAAAGCTATTTGCAAAAAACCCACGATTATTATGAAAGATACGGCGGACGCACCATTATTATTGCCCGTTTTATTCCCATTGTGCGCACTTTCGCGCCGTTTGTAGGCGGTATGGGTAACATGAATTATGCCCAGTTTGCTCGCTATAACATCGTTGGCGCGGTATTATGGGTCGTATCTTTTACCACGCTAGGCTATTTTTTTGGTCAATTACCTTTTGTCAAAGAACATTTTTCGTGGATTATGATTGCCATTATTGTGTTTTCGGTGGTACCTATGGTGATTGAAATTATTCGCCATCGCAAGGATAAATAATTGAATTAGTCTTCAAAAATAACGCTAAATGCCAAAGTCAATCTGGCATTTAGCGTTGCCTTCCAAATTTATATTTTATCAGCCACCTATCATCGCTAGGATTCAATTTATAAAAATTCGATAGTCGGCTATAATAGCCGCTAATTTAAAATTTTTGTAAAATTGAGAAATCCATGTCAAAAGTCCGCACCCGTATTGCCCCAAGCCCCACAGGTTTTCCCCACGTTGGCACCGCTTATATCGCCCTATTTAACCTTGCCTTTGCCAAAGCGCATGGCGGCGATTTTATCCTGCGCATTGAAGACACCGACCAAACGCGCTCCACCGCTCAATCTGAACAAATGATTTTGGACGCGCTGCGCTGGGTCGGTCTTGACTGGGCAGAAGGTCCAGACGTGGGTGGTCCACATGCACCGTATCGCCAAAGCGAGCGTAAAGACATCTACAAACAATACGCTGAAGAACTGTTGGACAAAGGTCATGCATTTCGCTGTTTTGCCACAGCCGAAGAGTTAGATCAAATGCGAGCCGAACAAATGGCGCGGGGTGAAACCCCAAAATATGACGGTCGCTATGCGAACCTTTCCCGTGAACAATCGGACAAGCTCGCCGCCGAAGGCAAGCCATTTGTCATTCGTATGCGTGTGCCAGACGAAGGTGTATGTAAGTTTGACGATATGCTACGTGGGGAGGTCGAGATTCCTTGGTCACAAGTGGATATGCAAGTGCTACTTAAAACCGACGGTCTACCGACCTACCATTTGGCAAACGTGGTCGATGACCATTTGATGCAGATTACCCACGTCATCCGTGGCGAAGAGTGGATTAACTCTGCCCCAAAACATCAACTGTTGTATAAATATTTTGGTTGGGATATGCCAGTACTCTGTCATATGCCACTGCTCAGAAACCCCGACAAATCCAAACTATCCAAACGCAAAAACCCAACATCTATCACTTATTACCGTGATGCAGGTGTGTTGCCAGAAGCCTTGCTCAATTATTTGGGACGGATGGGCTACTCCATGCCAAATGAAGCCGAAAAATTCACGTTGGATGACATGATTGCCAGTTTTGACATCAAACGGGTATCGCTTGGCGGTCCGATTTTTGACGTGGAAAAACTCACTTGGCTCAATGGCGAATGGTTGCGTTCACTGTCACCCGAAGCGTTAAAAACCAAAATTCTCGATTGGGCAAATGACAGCGACAAACTTACCGCGATTGCCAAAGCCATTCAGCCACGCATTAACTTGTTGTCAGATGCGGTGAATTGGTCGAGCTTTTATTTCCAAAACTTGCCAACGATTAGTGAGGTGGACTTTGAGCATAAAGTGTTATCCACTGAACAAACTGTGGAGATTCTACAACTTGCGCAATGGCAGTTAGAAACCCTGCCTGTATGGACGGAGGAGAATATCCAAGCGGTATTGTCTGGTTTGGCAGGCGAGATGGGCATTAAATTGCGTGATTTTATGTCGCCATTTTTTATTGCCATCGCAGGTAGCAAGTCAAGTACGCCTGTGATGAATTCAATGTATTTGATTGGGGCGGATATGACGTTGCAGCGCCTGCGTCATGCCATTGAAGTATTAGGCGGTGTCAGTAAGAAAAAAGCCAAAGAATTGGAAAAACGTCATAAAGTATTGCCAAGCTTTTTGACCCAATAAGCTTAATTATGTTGTATAAAAGTCCGTCGCTATGGCGGATTTTTTATTTTAACAAGAGTAACCTAGGGTCATGCTAAATAACATGAATAAACCTAACAAAAATGGTATCATACCTAGCAAAATCAGATTCTAATTTTTACAATTTAAAGGTAATCATCATGGCAAATCTTCAAAATGAACTCGCCCAAGTACAGCATATCAGCGGTGAACTACACACCAATGCCCACGCCAAAATCGGTATGGTGGTAGGACGTTTTAACAGCTTTGTGGTAGAAAGTTTGGTCAGCGGCGCGATTGATACTTTATTGCGTCATGGTATCGCAGGCAGCAATATTACTGTCGTACGTGTACCGGGCGCTTGGGAAATTCCACTGGCGGTAGCCCGTATGGCACAAACCGATAAATTTGACGCTATCATCGGTTTAGGCGCGGTGATTCGTGGTAGTACGCCGCATTTTGATTTTGTCGCTGGTGAATCTGCCAAAGGCTTAGGCGCGATTGGGTTGGATTATGACGTGCCTGTCATTAATGCAATTTTGACCACAGACAGCATCGAACAAGCCATTGAGCGCTCTGGTACTAAAGCAGGTAACAAAGGCTCAGAAGCAGCCATGGTCGCGCTTGAGATGATTAACGTATTGGGTCAAATTGACGCACAAATGGCTGGTGAATAAGGTAGCGATATGACTGACAATTCAACCCACACCTCACCAGAGCAGGCGAGTCAAGACAACGCCGTCAATTATAAAACCAGCCTGACCGCGATTCGTAAAGCACGCCGTTTTGTGGTACAAGGGTTATATGAATGGCTGTTGACAGGCAATCCATCGCACGAAATCGAAGCGCATACCCGCAGTGAGAATGCCATGCACACAGTGCATTTGGGCTATTATCACGAGCTACTGAGCAAAATCATTGAGCAAAGCGATGACTTAATCGCCTATATCGACAGCCTACTTGATCGCCCTTGGACACGTCTAGATAAAGTTGAGCAAGCGGTACTGCTTGTCGGTGCGTATGAGATGAAGCAGCACTTAGAAGTGCCTTACAAAGTAGTGATTGATGAAGCGATTCAGCTCAATACCCATTTTGGCTCATCAGATGGCTATAAAATGATTCATGTGGTGATGGATAAAATCGCCAAAGACGCGCGTATGCCTGAAGTAGAGGCAGATGCCAAAAAAGCCAAAACAGAGGATGCGCCGCAGCCGCCATCTGAAGCGACCATTGAAGAAGAAAAATAATACCGTAAAGGGCGTAGCCAATACGCCCTTTTATGCTCGATACGGATGGCTAAGATGTCCGAATTTTCTTTGATTTATCAACATTTTCAACACTGTACACGCAACAATCCTTTGACCCAAGTGGGTATTGGGGATGATTGCGCGATAAGCAGTATGCCAAGTGATTGCGAACTGGTGAGCTGTATTGACACACTGGTTGCAGGTCGACATTTTCCCCTATCAACATCCGCTTATGCCATCGGCTATAAATCGGTCGCGGTCAATTTATCCGATTTGGCAGCGATGGGGGCGACGCCCTATGCGATATTGCTGGGTATTAGCTTGCCCGCTAAGCTTGCACAGGATGACTGGCTCAAACCATTCGCCCAAGGTATCGCGGACATTTGCAACCGATTTGATGTCGAGCTTATCGGTGGCGATACTACCCAATCAAACACTTTAACCATCTCTGTCACTGCACTGGGTTTTGTGCCAACTGGGCAAGCTATTACCAGAGGGGGCGCAAAAGTCGGTGATATCATCTGTGTGAGCGGTGAAATTGGCTCAGCAAGTTTTGCCTTACAGCAGATTTTAAACGCTGAAAAATCTGAGCAGCACAATACTGCTTTACAACAAATTGCTTTACAGCCGGCACTCGATTTACCTGTTCCGCAAGTTGAGCTCGGGCAAAAATTACGTGGGTTTGCCCATAGCATGATTGATATTTCAGACGGGCTAGGGCAGGATTTGGGTCATATTCTAATCGCATCACAGGTGGGTGCGGTAGTTGATTTGGCCAATATTCCAACGCATCCGCGATTACAAGCCTTACCAAATGCTGATAAGTGGCAACATCAGCTCAACGGCGGCGATGATTATCAGCTGTGCTTTACCATGAGTGAGCAAAATTTTCTCAAATTTAATCAACAGTTTTCGGATAAAATTTTTGCCATTGGCAAAATTGTCACAGAAAACGGCTTGAGGCTGACTTATAATAACCAACCAATTGAATTTTCGATCACTGGCTATCAGCATTTTTAGCCAAAGAACTCCCTATGACTCAACTGCACAAACCCGACGTCCGTAAAGCCAATGTTTGCCCGCCTTGTCCGCCAACCGCAAGCGTTTGGGAAAAGCTGATTTATTGGCTCGGTATCGGCTTAGGCTCAGGATTGCCAAAGCGCGCTGCTGGGACGTGGGGCACAGTGGGCGCACTGGTGGTTGCCATTCCAATGTTATGGCTGGGTTTTTGGGGGTTTTTGGCGGTTACAGTGCTGGGCGCTCTAGTGGGTAGTTATATCTGCGGTAAAACGTCTGATTTGATGGGTGTACATGATGACCCGCATATCGTATGGGATGAATGGGTCGGCATGTGGGTGTCACTCTTGCCAATTTTATGGCTGCATTTCTACGATGATGCTTTATTGCAAGGTCATCAGTTAAGTTTACTGCTACTATATTTTGCTGCATTTGTCGCGTTTCGTTTTTTTGATATTTTAAAACCTTTTCCGATTAAATGGGTGGATAAAAATGTGAGCGGCGGTTTTGGTATTTTGATTGATGACATTTTGGCGGGGCTGATGGCAGGGGTTGTACTAATAGTTTTTGTAAGTGTGCTCGTTACTTATGTTTAATCTGTTGTATCATTAAAATTAGTTTAAAAAAGAATAAGGAATTCCCATGACCAACTTAACCACCATCATCATGGCAGCAGGCAAAGGCACTCGCATGAAATCGAGCAAGCCAAAAGTACTGCAACCGCTGGCAGGCAAGCCTTTGCTACATCACGTACTTGCCACTGCCAAACAATTAGGTAGCCAAAAAAATATCATTATCTATGGTTTTGAAGGTCAGCAAGTCAAAGATGCCTTTGCCGATGAACAAATTGATTGGGTCGAGCAAGCTGAGCAATTGGGCACGGGTCACGCGGTGCAAATGACTTTGCCGGTGTTGCCTACGGATGGGAAAAGCTTGATTTTATCAGGGGATGTGCCACTCATTGGCGTCGATACCTTAGAGAAATTGGCAAATACAGACAGCCGTTTTGCCATGCTGACCCTAAACTTAGCCAACCCGTTTGGTTTGGGTCGTATTGTGCGTGACAACAACCAAGTAATCGCCATTGTCGAAGAAAAAGATGCCAACGATGAGCAAAGACAAATCACTGAAATCAATAGCGGTGTGTACTGTGTTGCCAATGATATTTTGCATCGATATCTCAATAACTTGACCAATAACAATGCCCAAGGCGAATATTATTTGACCGATATCGTCAAAATGGCGGTGGATGATGGCATCGAAATTGCCACCGTATCACCGACCCATCAGTTTGAAATCGAAGGCGTGAATGACCGTCTGCAGTTGGCAAATCTAGAGCGTACTTGGCAAACGCATCAAGCCCAAGCGCTAATGCAACAAGGTGTACATTTGATTGACCCAAGCCGTTTTGATTTACGCGGTTCGCTCAAAGTTGGCAAAGATGTGCAAATTGATATTAATGTCATCATTGAAGGTGACTGTGAGCTAGGTGATAACGTCAAAATCGGCGCAGGTTGTATTATCAAAAACAGCAAAATCGCCAGTGGCACCGTGGTGCAACCTTATAGTCTATTTGACAATGCGGTAGTGGGTGAAGACAACCAAATCGGACCATTTGCCCGTCTGCGCCCCAATGCGGTCACTGATAAAGAGGTGCATATCGGTAACTTTGTGGAGCTTAAAAACACCCAAATGGCAAGCGGCGCCAAAGCCAATCATTTGGCGTATTTAGGCGATGCCACCATTGGACAAAAGACCAATATTGGCGCAGGCACTATCACTGCCAATTATGATGGCGTCAATAAGTTTAAAACCGAAATCGGTGATGAGGTCAGAATTGGCTCAAATGCGGTGCTGATTGCCCCTGTAACCATTGGTGACCGTGCCACCATTGGCGCTGGTAGTGCCATCAGTAAAGCCTGCCCTGCCGAAAAACTGTCTATCGCCCGTGGCAAACAAGTCACGATTGAGGGTTGGCAACGTCCTGAAAAAAAATCTTGATATTTGAATTTTTGCCTAAATTTAACATATTCTTGCTTAATACGATAAACTTGCTTTATACGATAAAGCCGTTTGGTTAAGCAACAATAAAACAATCTAACGACTGTGTAAACGGGGGGATTGTTTTTCACAGCAGTCAAATTTGATTGCTCACACCAAAAACTGGATACTAAGGAACAGTTATGTGCGGTATCGTTGGCGCCATTCGTGCGCAAGACAATGTGGTAGATTTTTTAACCGATGGCTTAAAACGCCTAGAATATCGGGGTTATGATTCATCGGGTATTGCAGTGCAAACCGATGAAGGACTCAAACGCGTGCGCCGAGTGGGGCGTGTTGCCTTAATGGAAGCCGCTGCCAAAGAGCGCGGCGTGTATGGTCACACGGGCATCGGTCACACTCGCTGGGCGACCCACGGCGGCGTCACTGAGCCAAACGCGCATCCGCATATCTCGGGTGATTTGATTTCGGTGGTACATAACGGCATCATCGAAAATTTTGAAGCTGAGCGCGCTCGCCTTCAGCAAAATGGCTATCATTTTGAGTCACAAACCGACACCGAGGTCATCGCCCATGCAGTGCACCAGCACTATGTACAAAACGGCGGTGATTTATTCAATGCAGTACAAGCGGCGACTCAGCAATTTCATGGCGCGTATGCGATTGCGGTGATTGCCAACGATATGCCACAAAACATGGTGGTGGCGCGGATGGGCTGTCCATTACTCATTGGCTTAGGTGAGCATGAAACCTTTATCGCATCGGATGTCTCAGCAGTTGTCGCCTTTACCCGTCAAATCATGTATCTTGAAGATGGTGATATTGCCCAGTTGACCGCAGATGGCGTAGCACAAATGATTGACAAACAAGGCAATCCAGCGACCCGCAAAGCCACTACTTCGCAAGTGTCCTTAGCGTCTCTTGAACTAGGGGCTTATAGCCACTTTATGCAAAAAGAAATCTACGAGCAGCCAAAAGCGGTGTCAGATACTGCCGAAATCTTTTTGGATGCCGGGTTTATCGCCGAAAACTTTGGTGAAAATGCTGAAGCCGTTTTCAATGATATCGACAGTATTAAGATTCTTGCCTGTGGCACGTCGTATTATGCTGCATCGACCGCCAAATATTGGTTGGAAAGTATTGCCAAAATTGCCACCGATGTCGAAATCGCTAGCGAATACCGTTATCGTGAGGTGATTGCCAATCCAAAACAATTGATTATCACCATTTCGCAATCAGGTGAAACGCTAGATACCATGGAGGCGCTAAAATACGCACAAGCTTTGGGTCATAAACATAGTCTATCCATCTGTAACGTGATGGAATCCGCCTTGCCTCGTGCCAGTGAGTTAGTAGTCTACACCCGAGCCGGTGCGGAGATTGGGGTCGCCTCAACCAAAGCCTTTACTACCCAGTTAGTGGCTTTATTTGGTTTGGCGGTGACACTCGGTCGTGTGCGTGGCTATGTGGATGACACTAAACTGGTCGAATACACCAATGCGCTGCGCAGCTTGCCCAATGATATTCAATATGCGCTCAATCTTGAGCCACAGATCAGCAGCTGGTCAAGCAAATTTGCTGATAAGCCAAGCGCGCTGTTTTTGGGACGTGGTATTCATTACCCGATTGCACTAGAAGGCGCATTGAAGCTCAAAGAAATCACCTATATCCATGCAGAAGCCTATCCCGCTGGCGAGTTAAAACACGGTCCATTAGCATTGGTTGATGAAAACATGCCTGTGGTGGTGATAGCGCCAAATGACAGCTTACTCGATAAAGTCAAAGCCAATATGCAAGAAGTCTCGGCGCGTGGCGGCGAGTTATTTGTCTTTACCGATCTTGACAGTGATTTTTCTGATAGTGAAGGCGTACACGTGATTCGCACCCCCCGTCATATTGGCGTGTTATCGCCCATTGTACACACCATTCCTGTACAGTTGTTGTCTTACCATGTTGCGCTTGCCAAAGGTACAGATGTTGATAAACCCCGTAACTTGGCCAAGAGCGTCACGGTGGAATAAACTAAGCTGACACAAAAAAACCGCTAACGATTAGCGGTTTTTTTGTGGACAAAGTATTAAGAAGGGTCATCATCGTAGGTATAGTAGCTATTTGCGGTTTCATCAAAGCTGTCGATACGCTCAGGGTATTTGCCTTCATTAAAGCGCTTTTCGTTGTGGTCATGGGCGTGACGCACATCGTGATTGTAAGCAATTAACGCCTCGTTATTTGCCAAAAAGCTATCAGGATTTGCCATGACCCACATTTGGTTAAAAATATCTGAGCGCGCCGATAAATTGAGTAACACGCCAGGTTCCGTAAAATAATAAAACTTGGATAATAGTTTAATCTGCCCATTTTCCAGGCGTCTAGCGATATGATAGGCTTGTAAATCTTTTGGGTGATGTAAACCCACCGCACCGACAATCGCTGCCAATGATTTAAGGGTGTTTTTATGAAAATTATAGACCCGCTGCGCCTTGTCAGGAATATGTAATGCCCGCTGACGATAGGGGTCTTGGGTGGCAACCCCAGTTGGGCATTTGTTGGTATGGCACGCGCGCGATTGGATACAGCCTACCGCAAACATAAAGCCACGCGCGGAGTTACACCAATCTGCACCCAGCGCCAGCATGCGAGCAATATCAAAGGCAGAGATGATTTTGCCACTGACACCGATTTTGATTTTATCACGCACCCCTGCACCCACCAGCGTGTTGTGTACAAGCAAAAAGCCATCGAGTAGTGGCATGCCAACATTATCCATAAACTCAACAGGCGCAGCCCCTGTACCGCCTTCTGCACCATCAACCACGATAAAATCAGGGTAATTATCTGCTTCAATCATGGCTTTGACAATCGCCATAAACTGCCAAGGCTGTCCGACACACAGCTTAAAACCGACTGGCTTGCCCCCTGACAATTCACGCAGCTGTTGCCAAAACTGCACCATCTGACGCGGGGTAGTAAAGGCTGAGTGGCTGGCTGGGGAAACGCAGTCTGCATCCATCGGCACATCACGGGTTTCGGCAATTTCGGGGGTAATTTTTTCTTTGGGCAATACCCCGCCTTTACCAGGTTTCGCCCCTTGCGACAGCTTGATTTCAATCATTTTGACTTGCTCAATGCGCGAGCGTTCAGCAAATTTTTCGGGACTAAACGTGCCATCGTGATTACGGCATCCAAAATACCCGGTACCTAGCTCCCAAATCAAATCGCCGCCATGTTTTTTATGGTACGGACTAATCGCACCTTCACCTGTATCATGAGCAAATCCACCGAGTTTTGCGCCCTGATTGAGTGCTTCGATTGCCGCGGCTGACAGGCTGCCAAAACTCATGGCTGAGATATTAAACACCGACATCGAGTAGGGCTGTAGGCATCGTTCACCACCCACCAGTATACGAAAATTGGTTTCTTTTAGGGGATAGCTAAGGGTTGATTGTAAAAACCATTCTTTGCCAGACTGGTATAGATTTTCTAAGGTACCAAAAGCATTGGTATCACTGACGTTTTTGGCACGTTGATAGGCAAGCGCACGCTGCTGGCGCGAAAACGGCACGGCGGCTTGGTCATCTTCAATCAAATACTGGCGCAGTTCAGGTCGGAACTCTTCCAATAGATAACGAATATGTCCCGAGATTGGATAGTTACGCAAGACGGCATGGTGTACTTGCATCAAATCATAAATGCCCACCACAAAGCCCACCAGACCAATCACTATCAGCCACCACTTGAGTAGCACAATCCCCAGGGCAAGGATAGCAAAGGCAATGACAAACACGCTGTAGCGAAACACAACGCCTTGCAAATAGGGCTCTTTATGGGTAGGGGTTACCGTGATATCAGTGCGCTTGTCAACCATGACAATCTTCCTTATCAGATAGGATCGCGGACAAAATGATCATCGCAAATTTGTGGTTATTTTAAATGTCGGAGGGGGTAATGCGATGGCAAAATGGTCAATCACTTGTCAGCCGTGTGCGCTGACAAGTGATTGTGTGATTAAGCTTGAAGGGCAGCGGCGTGGTGCGCAAAATGGTCAGCGATAAAACTACTGATAAAATAGTAGCTATGGTCATAACCGTCCTGCATACGTAGCGTCATCGGATAATTGGCATCTTTGGCAGCTTGCGCAAAGAGCTCAGGTTTGAGCTGCTCAGCCAAAAACTCATCTCCGCTACCTTGGTCAATCAATAGCGGTAATTTTTTACCATGCGCAGACTGTTTCATCCACACTAAGCTATCGTAGTTTGCCCAGGTGCTTTGGTCATCGCCCAAATAAGCGCTAAAGGCTTTTTGTCCCCAAGGCACTTGTGACGGTGCGACGATGGGTGAAAAAGCCGACACGCTGGCATAGCGCTGGGGATTGCGCAGGGCAATCATCAGCGCGCCATGCCCACCCATACTATGACCAAAAATACTGCGCTGGTCACTGGCAGGGAAGTGATGTTCGATTAGATTAGGCAATTCATCGACGATATAGTCATACATCTGAAAATGCGTTGCCCAAGGCGCTTGGGTCGCATTGACATAAAAGCCTGCCCCTTGCCCCAAGTCATAAGCGCTGTCGTCAGGCACATCGTTACCGCTCAAATCGACACCCCTAGGACTGGTATCGGGTGCCACCACAATCACGTTGTGACGACTGGCATACTCAGCAAACCCAGATTTTTGAATAAAGTTTTGCTCAGTACAAGTCAGCCCTGATAGCCAATACAGCACCGCAAATTTTTGAGCTGTTGTTTCAGCTGTTTCATTGACGATAGCTTTGGGTGGCAAATAGATGGCAAATTTCATCTCCGTGTGTGTGGTAGCACTGGTATGCTGCCACACTTGTAGGTCACCACCGTGCAATTTATGCGATTCAATTTTTTTCATGGTGAATTTCCCATTCTTTATAATGCCAAGTTTGGTAATGGTTTAGTAATGCAACACTGAACGAATGGACTCACCTTTATGCATCAAATCAAATGCGGTATTGACATCTTCAAGACCCATGGTATGGGTGACAAAAGGTGCCAGTTGGATATCACCGTGCATGGCTTGCTCCACCATACCTGGCAGTTGTGAGCGACCTTTAACCCCACCAAATGCAGAGCCTAACCAGCGGCGACCTGTCACTAGTTGGAACGGACGAGTGGAAATCTCTTGACCTGCAGCCGCGACACCAATAATCACGCTTTGACCCCAGCCACGATGCGCGCATTCAAGTGCCGAGCGCATGACATTGACGTTACCGATACATTCAAAACTGTGATCCACACCCCAACCTGTCATCTCAACAATCACTTGTTGAATGGGTTGGTCATAATCTTTTGGATTCACAAAATCAGTCGCACCAAACTCACGGGCTAACTCAAATTTTTCAGGGTTGGTATCAACCGCAATAATACGTCCTGCTTTGGCAAGTTTGGCACCTTGAATCACAGCAAGCCCAATACCACCAAGCCCAAATACCGCGACACTATCGCCTTCTTGTACTTTAGCGGTATTTTTTACCGCACCTAGTCCTGTGGTCACGCCACAACCTAATAGACAGACTTGCTCAGGATTGGCTTCAGGATTGATTTTAGCAAGCGATACGTCAGCAACGACAGTATATTCACTAAACGTCGAGCAGCCCATGTAGTGATAAATTGGCTGACCTTGATAGCTAAAACGGGTAGTACCATCAGGCATCACGCCTTTACCTTGGGTGGCACGCACCGCGACGCATAGATTGGTTTTGTCACTTTTACAAAATAAACACTCACCACATTCAGCCGTATATAGCGGAATGACATGATCACCAGGTTGTACACTGGTTACCCCTTCACCGACTGCCATCACAATACCTGCGCCTTCATGACCTAAAACCGCTGGAAAAACCCCTTCAGGGTCATCGCCACTCAAGGTGAATGCGTCCGTGTGGCAGACGCCCGTATGGGTGATTTTGACGAGTACTTCACCTTTACGCGGTGGCTCGACGTCGATTTCGACGATTTGTAATGGTTCTCCCGCAGCGAAAGCTACCGCAGCACGCGATTTGATGGGTTTGGTAAAATCTAATGGCGCTGTGGCCGCAGTCATATCAGTCATCGGTTTATCCTTGTTATATTGGTTTAATTAAAAATGCCTTTGGTCGGCATTATAACATAACCAATTATCGCATGATTAAGCTCAAAATTGTAAGCAATTGGGTTTAATTAAATCATCATTAAAATTAAAAATTTGAATTGGATTTTTAAAAATATTTAATAATTAAAAAATAATGAAAAAAACGCCTGTAACTACAGACGTTTTTTCAATTTTGGTAAGCAATTAAGCGGGTTGTTTATCGGCTTTAACTACATTGATAAGGTTATCAACCACCTCTGGTTCTGCCAAGGTTGAAGTATCGCCTAAACCTTCAAATTCATGCGCGGCAAGTTTACGCAGAATACGGCGCATGATTTTACCGGAGCGCGTTTTCGGTAAGGCTTCGACCAAGTAGAGCGAGTCTAAGTTGGCGATTGGACCAATCTCACCACGGACATGACGGTTGATTTCACCTTTGAGCATCTCGCTTGGCTCTTCGCCTGATTTTAAGATAACGTAAGCGGCAACGCCTTGACCTTTAAGCTCATGGGGCATACCGACAATAGCCGCTTCAGCGACGGAAGGATGCGATACTAACGCACTTTCAATCTCGGCCGTACCTAGGCGGTGACCAGAGACGTTTAAGACATCATCCACACGACCTGTGATCCAATAATGACCGTCTTCATCACGCAGGGCACCATCACCTGTGAAGTAAGCGCCGGGATAGGTGCTAAAGTAAGTTTCTAAGAAGCGTTTATGGTCTCCCCAAATGGTACGCATTTGACCTGGCCAACTGTCTTTGATGATTAAGTTGCCTTCGGCAGCACCCGTTAATTCAGCACCTTCGGCATCGACAATCGCTGGCATGACGCCATACAGCGGATTCATCGCAGAGCCTGGTTTAAGATCAACCGTATTGGGGATTGGCGTCATCAAAATACCCCCTGTTTCAGTTTGCCACCAAGTATCGACAATCGGACAACGTCCTTCGCCCACCACGTTATAGTACCAGTTCCAAGCTTCAGGATTGATAGGTTCACCCACCGAGCCCAACAGACGTAAGCTAGAGCGGTTTGATTTACGGACGTAATCATCGCCTTCTTTCATCATCGCGCGAATGGCGGTTGGCGCAGTATACAAGATGGTAACGTCATGCTTGTCAACAATATGACCGATACGCGCCCAATCTGGGTACTGTGGCACCCCTTCAAACATCACGGTCGTTGTGCCGTTGGCAAGCGGTCCATATACCACATAGGTGTGACCAGTGACCCAGCCCACATCGGCGGTACACCAAAATACGTCATTGTCTTTGATATCAAACACGTCACGGAAGGTGGATAGCGCATAGGTCAAATAACCACCGGTGGTATGTAACACGCCTTTAGGCTTACCAGTTGAGCCTGAAGTGTAAAGCAAAAATAGCGGGTCTTCGGCATTCATTGGCTCTGGTGGACAGTCTTCAGAGGCATTGTCGATTAAGTTGTGATACCAAATGTCGCGGCGACCGCTCATTGGGATGGATTCACCGGTACGGTACACCACAATGACATTTTCAACACATTCGGTGCCGTCATGGTCTAGCGCACGATCGACATTTTGTTTAAGCGGCGTATGTTTACCACCACGCACAGATTCATCAGCGGTGATGACAATTTTTGATTGGCTATCGATGATACGGCTGGCTAGACTGTCTGCTGAAAACCCGCCAAATACCAATGAGTGAACCGCGCCAATCCGCGCACAAGCCAGCATCGCAACCGCCGCTTCAGGAATCATCGGCAAATAAATGGTGACGCGGTCGCCTTTTTTGATGCCTTTACGACGCAGTGCGCTACCAAGGCGGCATACTTCTGAATGTAGCTCTTTGTATGAGATGATTTTGTGAAGTGAGGGGTGGTCGCCTTCCCAAATAATCGCAGGCTTGTAAGGGTTTTCAGCAACGTGACGGTCAAGACAGTTGACCGATAGATTAAGCTCACCATCTTCAAACCATTTAATGCTAAAATTGTTTAGGTCATAATTGACGTTTTTGATTTTGGTGGGTTTTTTTATCCAATCAATCCATTCAGCGCGTTTTGCCCAAAACGCTTCGTTATTTTCGACAGATTCTTGATAGGTCTCGGCGTATTTTTGGGGAGTGGTATTAGCTTTAGCGGCAAATTCAGCGCTATGAGGGTAGGTCTTCATAAAACATTCCTTGTTATGACTCGTAGGTTGGTGGGGTAATACTCTAAATGGCTACGAACTGACAAACGGCTCAAATAGGTAGCGGGCTTAACTTAAAAAACAACATTTTCACGTTGATAAACTAACATTGATAAGCTGGCAGTAACACGGGCTATCAACAGAGCGATGAAACGAGCCATCAATAAACGTCCGCTCACTATGAAAAGGCAATACAATCTAATCCTTGATTCTAGAGTGCCTTTTCCTTAGTTTGGCAAAAAATCACAAATTTTGCAATGTTACTCAGGATATTTTTAAGGATATTTTTTCAGATCTTGGACAAATATCTTTATTGTAAGCGGATTCCACTTTCGTCTTTTACTTGATAAATAGCAGTCATCATGCAGCAACAACATACTTCACCAAATACTTCACCAAAGATTGACACGGTTCAAAATCACGCTGGGTCAACAAACGCACCGTCCACGTTGGCGTATGATGTCATCATCATCGGGGCAGGGGCATCAGGGCTATTTTGTGCATTGACAGCGGGCAAGCGCGGACGGCGTGTGCTGGTGGTAGATCATGCCAATAAAGCGGGCAAGAAAATCCTTATGAGCGGTGGCGGGCGCTGTAATTTTACCAACTATGACATTGAGCCCAAGCATTATTTAAGTAGCAATCCGCACTTTTGCAAATCAGCATTGTCACGCTATTTAAATTGGGATTTTATTGGCATGGTTAGCCAGTATCAGATTCCTTATCATGAGCGTGAGCATGGGCAACTGTTTTGTGATACCTCTGCCAATGATATTTTGCAAATGCTACTGACCCAATGCCGCGCCAACCAAGTGACTATTCAACTAAAAACCACCATCCAGCAAATCCAAGCGTTACCCGACAATACAGGGTTTGTCTTAACTGTCAATCAACCAGCTAGTCAACAGCCTCATCAACAAGCTAATCAAGCAGCCAATCAAAAAAGTAGCGAGCAAACCTTAACTTGTCACTCATTGGTAGTCGCCACAGGCGGGCTGTCGATTCCGACCATGGGTGCGACAGGATTTGGTTACCAAGTAGCGCAGCAATTTGGGCATACCATTGTGCCAACATCGGCAGGACTAGTACCATTTACCTTTACCGATAAGATTGGCGATGCGATTAAATCGTTGTCGGGGGTTAGTTTTGAGGTCATTGCGTTTAATGAGCGCATCAGTTTTAGGTTGCCCATCCTATTTACTCATCGCGGTTTATCCGGGCCTGCGATGTTACAGCTATCGAATTATTGGCAGGTGGGCGAGCCGATTTTTATCAATTTATTCCCAAACCTTGATATGGCAGCATTCTTAGCCGAACAAAAAAAACAGCGCCCAAAACAGCTGATTAGAACCGTGCTAAATGACCAGATAGGCGCGGCGGCGTTACCTAAAAAAGTGATGGCTACTTTGCAAAATCTATTGTGGCAAGACATGGCTGAGACTGAGCTTGCCAATATCAAAGACGAGAAGTTAGCGCAGCTTGGCGAGCAGCTCAATGCTTGGCGTTTGACGCCATCAGGCACTGAAGGCTATCGTACAGCTGAAGTCACCCGTGGCGGCGTTGCTACCGATAAAGTCTCCTCAAAAACCATGCAAAGTCAGTTACAACCGAATTTGTATTTTATCGGCGAGGTGCTCGATGTTACTGGTTGGCTAGGTGGCTACAATTTCCAGTGGGCTTGGGCAAGTGGGTTTGTGGCTGGCGAAGTGGTTTAGGTTTGAAGTGGGTCAGGTATTGATAAACCTAAAAAAATGGTTAAAAAAGACATCAGCGAAATGCCTTTTTTAGTTTAACCGATTTATTTTAACGCATTTACGTTAATCAAGTTTGGTGGGTTTTTAATGTTGGCGCGCAACCGGTTGTTGCAGTGCTTGAGGTAACTCAAGAATGGTCAGATTACTGGCGGCAATATCATCGGGACGGGCCACCACCAAGGCTTCAAAACCTGTCTCAGTAGCAATGCTATTGACCACATCCACGTTGCCAATTTTTTCACCCGCGTTAGGTATATCACCGGTACCTGCTACGCGGTGGAGCCAAGCTTTTGGGCTGGCTTTAAAATATAACCGCGCAATGATTTCTTGACCTAAATAACAGCCCTTATCGTAGTCAACACCGCCTTGTTGGTGTAGACGTAACTCTTGGGGTTGCCACAAGCCTGCGGTGGCTTTGACAATCCAGTAATTGCCTGTAGCGATACTCGCTTTTTGCCATGCTTTGCGGTGAACGTTGGTGTCAGTGCCATTCTCTGATTCGCTAAAACTAGGTACCCCATTGTCAACAACCGCAAAAATATCACGTGGGGCTGATAGGGTAAGTTTTGAGAACGCCGCATATTTTTTGATGTGCTTGGCAAACTCATCGGCACAGTCTTGGCTGATGACGATTTGGTAAGCGTCATCCGCTATTTTTCTAATCCAAATACCCAACGCTACACGCCCTTTGAGATTACTAATCGCGGTCGCTTGGTATTGTTCGCTGAGTTTGGTGACGTTGCAGGTCAATTGTCCTTGCAAGAATTTTTGGGCATCGCTGCCGGTTATATCAAAGACGACGAAATCTGTCATGGTGGTTCTCTTTTTATTTGCTAAAAAAATTATGATCAAAGTTTTGCACAATTGGGCTCGGACTGCAATCATGCTTTATTAGGTTATGCTTGACTAAATGCTGGTTTAAGTCCTGCTTGACTAACTACTGTTACTAGGTCATCTGTCAGCGGGTTTTCTGTACTAGCTGATTACTATTATTGGGGCGACTTATCGCGTACAATATATCATTTAACGACTGTTAAATTTTTTCTAAGATAATTGAGCGTGTGCTATGAGTTTACCTGCCTGTCCCCCATGCCCCAAGTGTAAAGAAAACTATACATACCAAGATGGCGAGTTACTGATTTGCCCGATGTGTGGCTTTGAAGCAGAACAGCAGGCATGGCAAGCGGGCGAAACCGAAGCAGCCAGCGAACAAATTATTAAAGATGCCGTCGGCAATGTGCTACAAGATGGGGATAGTGTGACGGTTATTAAAGACTTAAAAGTCAAAGGCTCAAGTACCCCCATTAAAGTTGGTACCAAAGTCAAATCCATTCGGCTGCTCCATGATGCGCCCGATGATCATGATATTGATTGTAAAATTGACGGTTTTGGCGCGATGAAACTCAAATCCAGTGTCGTCAAAAAAGCTTAGTTTGGGGAGGGTTTAGGCACTATTCGGGTCTTTGTGTTTGCAACAGACATTGACACCCAAAGCTTATCTTTTTTTATGACCTCCCAAAAGCTGTCACAATAAATTCAGTAGGTGATTGTAGAAAAATACGTTACAATAAGGCTATTTTTCTAAAAATTTAATCATATACTTTTTTGTTAGTAGGTAATTGTGACCGCCTTATCTCATATTCGTAATTTTTCTATTATTGCCCATATTGACCACGGTAAATCCACGCTTGCCGACCGCATTATCCAAATGTGTGGGGGTCTACAAGCACGTGAAATGCAGGCGCAAGTACTTGACTCGATGGACATTGAGCGCGAGCGCGGTATTACCATTAAAGCCCAATCTGTCACGCTGTATTATAACCACCCAAACGGTGACAAATACCAATTTAACTTTATTGATACCCCAGGGCACGTCGATTTTTCGTATGAAGTATCGCGTTCACTGGCAGCTTGTGAAGGCGCTTTGCTGGTGGTTGATGCCGCACAAGGCGTAGAAGCGCAGTCGGTTGCCAACTGTTATACCGCGATTGAGCAAGGTCTTGAAGTATTACCGGTACTCAACAAGATTGACTTACCGCAAGTGGATCCTGAGCGCGTGATTCAAGAAATCGAAGACATTATCGGGATTGAAGCGATGGATGCACCGCGCGTGTCTGCCAAGACAGGGGTGGGCGTGGATGATTTGCTACAAGCGATTGTTGAGCGTATTCCCGCGCCTGAAGGCGACCGTGATGCCCCTTTGCAAGCGTTAATTATTGACTCATGGTTTGACAATTATCTTGGGGTTGTGTCACTGGTACGTGTGCGTCAAGGCACACTCAAAAAAGACGATAAAATCCATATCAAATCCACCAAAGGCACGCATATTGTGACATCGATTGGGGTATTTACCCCAAAATCGTTTGAAACCAATATCTTAGAAGCCGGTGAAGTGGGTTTTGTGATTGCCGGTATCAAAGACATTGGCGGCGCGCCTGTGGGCGATACCATTACCCTTGCCAAAACCCCAGATGTAGATAGTATACCAGGGTTTAAAAAGGTCAAGCCGCAAGTCTATGCCGGTATGTTCCCTGTCGATTCGAGTGACTTTGAGGCGTTTCGTGAAGCGCTACAAAAACTGCAAGTCAATGACGCTGCGTTGTTTTTTGAGCCTGATACCTCTGACGCTCTTGGGTTTGGTTTTCGCTGTGGTTTCTTGGGGATGCTCCATATGGAAATCATCCAAGAACGTCTTGAGCGTGAATACGATTTAGATTTGATTACCACCGCCCCGACCGTTATCTACGAAATCAAAAAACGCAATGGTGAGATTATCCAAATCGATAACCCATCAAAAATGCCTGACCCAGGTCTGATTGATGAGTTTCGTGAGCCGATTGCGCGCTGTCACATTCTGGTGCCACCCGATTATCTAGGTAACGTGATGACATTATGTATCGAGCGTCGCGGTATCCAAGTTGATATGAAGTTTATGGGACAGCAAGTGCAGTTGACCTTTGATATTCCGATGGGTGAAGTGGTCATGGACTTTTTTGACCGTCTAAAATCGGTATCACGTGGCTTTGCGTCACTTGATTACGGCTTTGAGCGCTTTGAAACAGATAAATTGGTGCGGGTGGATGTGCTGATTAATGGCGAAAAAGTTGATGCATTGGCGATGATTTGTCATGCTGAGCAAGCGCGCTATCGCGGTAATCAGCTGGTTGAAAAAATGAAAGAATTGATTCCGCGCCAAATGTTTGACGTGGCAATTCAAGCGGCGATTGGTAGCCAAATCATTGCCCGTAGCACTGTCAAAGCCATGCGTAAAGACGTACTTGCCAAATGTTATGGTGGTGACGTGTCACGTAAGAAAAAACTACTGTCAAAGCAAAAAGAAGGTAAAAAACGCATGAAGCAAGTGGGACGTGTTGAGATTCCACAAGAAGCGTTTTTGGCGGTGTTAAAAGTGGATAACCAGTCGTAGAGGCAAGTATGGATTTTGATTTTAATTTGATTCTTGTCCCTGCGACCTTGATTTTGGGCGCTATTTGGCTACTGGATAAGTTGGTACTAAAGCAAAAGCAAAGCAAAGGATTGGAGAAATCGACTGCGCCGGTGCGATGGGCGTATGATTTTTTTCCGATTTTAGCGATTGTGCTCGTAGTGCGCTCGTTTTTGATTGAGCCGTTTAATATCCCCTCATCGTCGATGGTGCCAACCCTGTATACGGGTGATTTTATTGCGGTCAATAAATACGCATATGGTATTCGCTTGCCACTGGTGAATACCAAGGTGCTTGATTTAGGCGCGCCACAGCATGGTGATGTGGTGGTATTTCGCTATCCTGAGAACCCAAAAATTTATTATATCAAGCGGGTGATTGGCGTGGGTGGTGATACAGTGAGCTTTAATAACGGGCAGTTAAGCGTCAATGGCAAAGCGATTGCGACCACGCCAGCGAATTTTACCCCTGACCCTAAGATGACAGCGCAGCTATATCCGCCAGGTAAAACTGAGACCGGTGAGCTTGTGACAGCTGAGCAAGCCGCGCAACTGGGCAATCAAGAAGAATTGTCTGCCAAATACGTGCAAGAATCTCCTAGCAATAATCATCAACATTTGGTGCGCTATTTGGGTGACAAAAATTGGTTTCAATATGCCAGCTTTTTGCAGCAAGCGTCACCTCAATTGATGGCGAGCCAAGGTCAACAATGGCAACTAACAGTGCCTAAAGGGCACTATTTTGTGATGGGCGATAACCGTGATCGCAGTGCTGATGGTCGTTTTTGGGGGTTTGTACCCGATCAAAATTTAGCGGGTAAAGCGGTATATGTGTGGACTCACAAAGCCAGTGGATTAAGTCTACCCACCTTTAATCGAAATGGCGCAATACACTAACCGCTTGCTTTAAAAAATTGGATGTCAAAGCCTTTATTGTTGAGAATATTTAATTAACTAAAGCTTACATTAACCTATCTTGAGCGATGGTAAAAGGAGAATACGGCATGAACCTACCAAGTCATCAGCGCGGCGCCAGCGTCACGGGTATCGTGATTATGATTGTACTCATCGTCGTATGTGCCAAACTCGGTTTAGCTATTATCCCTGCCCAAGTCGGTCACTACCAACTCAAAAAATCGTTGGCATTTGAACTCAAAAAGTCCAATGACAATAAAGAAAGTGTCAAAGAGTTTTTAGGTAATGTCAATTCCCAATGGCATATCAACGGTCTCAGCCAAAAGGCAGAGGACGTCGTGGAAGTGGTGGATAATACGCCAGGTGCGATGTCAGTGAAATTGAAATACGATGAAGCAAACAACTTTTTTGGTAACGTCGATATCGTCAATCGCTTTGAAGATACCATTAGCGCAGAAGATGCCAAAGTCGCCAAGCAATAGTTATTGAACTTGTAGCCCCAATCTTAAGTAAGTGATAGCCATGTGATGATTTCACTGGCGAATACTTTTCTAACAATTTGAAGCAGATGAATTTACCAATCACTATCCCTACCTTTAATCTCAAAAAACTACCGCCACAAGTGCGTCAATTAACCGTGCTGTTTTATCAAATGGGTTATCAGTTTGATAATGTGAATTTACCCATTATGGCACTCATGCATCGCTCATTTGATAGCGAACACAATTATGAGCGATTAGAGTTCTTGGGAGATGCATTGCTCGGTGTGATCATCGCAGAAGCCTTGTTTTTGCGCTATCCCGACTATAATGAAGGTCGGCTCAGTCGCTTACGTGCGTCGCTTGTGCGCGAAGAAACTTTGGTGATTATTGCAAAACAGCTCAATTTGTCAGATTATTTGATTTTAGGGGTGGGCGAGCGTAAAGGTGGCGGTCGTCAGCGCGCCTCAATCTTGGCAGATAGCGTTGAAGCTTTGATTGGCGCCATTTATCTTGACAGTCAAAATTTTGACACGGTTAAAGCTTGTGTGCTGGCGTGGTTTGAAGATTTGTTCGAAAAAGTGAAAGAGCAAAAAGTGCTAAAAGATGCCAAAAGCCGTTTACAAGAGCTATTACAAGCACACCAACTTGCGCTACCACGCTATGAAGTGACCGAAACCATTGGCAATGCACCCAATCAAATTTTTGTGGTCAGCTGTCAAGTCGACATTATTTTTGACAATAAAACTGCCAAACCCATAGCGCCAACCCAAGCTTTAGTCACAGCACAAGGGGAAAGTCGCCGTATTGCCGAACAGCGCTGCGCCGAAGCCATGCTGACTAAAATCAGTGATTTGTTACCCCCACTGCGCTAATTTGCCAACCTGCCATACCGTCAACACCCAAATTTGCTGAAATGCTTACTGAAATTTGCTCAAAACTATTCTACAATAATTTGTACCCTTTAAACCAATGTTGAGATCCCACTTTATGTCTAACCAAGCAGACGCTACCCAACAAACCACCACTGACCCAGCTGTCGACAATCCATCAGCGGACAACAACCAGGATGTTATCAGTCAATTCTTTAGTGGGCAAAGCGAATCAGCGCCCGTGCGCGCAGTGGATTTTCGCACGGGTTATGTAGCCATTGTCGGACGTCCAAACGTGGGTAAATCAACGTTAATGAATCATGTGTTGGGTCAAAAATTGTCGATTACCTCGCGAAAACCCCAAACCACCCGCCATCGCATTATGGGAATTTTGACCAACGAGCAACTACAAGCAATTTTTGTTGATACCCCAGGTATCCATAGCCGCGAAGTGCGCGCTATCAATGAGCGTATGAATAAAGCCGCAACCTCGGCTTTAGCGGACGTTGATGCGGTATTGTTTGTGATTGATAGCCTAAAATGGGTGGAAGATGATGAGCTGGTGTTTGCCAAAGTGCAAAATTTGGGTGTCCCTGTGATTGCAGTAGTTAATAAAAGCGACACCATTAAGGACGAAGCTCAGCTGTTCGCGCTACTACAAAAATTGCATGATACCCAAGTATTTAGTGATATCGTGCCGGTATCTGCATTACGTGCGCACAACTTAGATGAGCTAGTACGAGTCATCGGTAAGCATTTACCGATTGCAGCGCCAATCTATGATGCAGAGCAGGTCACTGACCGTTCGGAACGCTTTTTAGCCAGTGAAATCATTCGTGAAAAAGTGATGCGGGCATCGGGCGATGAGATTCCTTACGATTTAACGGTACAAATCGATACCTTCAAGGATGAGCCCGCGCATCAAGACCCAAAAACAGGCAAATGGCGTAAAGCCGTAACCTTCATCGATGCCACGATTTTTGTCGAGCGTCAAGGTCAAAAGGTGATTGTCATCGGTGATAAAGGCGAAAAAATCAAACAAATCGGCATCGAAGCGCGCCAAGACATGGAAAAAATGTTTGATAAAAAAGTGATGCTAACACTGTGGGTCAAAGTCAAAAAAGGCTGGTCAGATGATGAGCGTGCGCTAACGAGCTTGGGCTACTAAGCAATAAGGCAAATAAGCTACTATGCGCAATCAACTGCTAACAGGTTATATTCTGCACCAAAAGCCATATGGTGAAAACCGTAGTTTGGTTTACCTGTTTAGTGAAGAATGGGGCGTAGTACATGGTATCGGTAAAAAAAACTTACCGCTATTTGTCCCCATACAATTTTTTGGCAATGGTAAAAACAGCCTAAAAACCTTCAGTCAAAGCCAGATTTTGCAAAATCACATTACCCTCACAGGACAAAGCCTGTATGCAGGCATGTATCTCAACGAGATTTTGCAAAAACTATTACCTGTTGAAGAGCCGTTTGCTGAGATATGGCAAGCATATCAGCAGTGCCTGGCAAACATGGCAACGCTGTTTGTCGACCCAGCGCAATCGCCACATGACATGACCCGTTTAAAGTGGTATTTAAGGCGCTTTGAAAATGTATTGTTTGAACAACTAGGCTATGGGTTCGATTTTGCTAAAGATGCATTAGGGGATTTAATAGTCCCATCGCAGCGTTATCAATACCAGCTACAGCAGGGATTTACGCCAGTTTTACCCTTGGATAAACCTGATATGTCAATAACAGGTGAGCAGCTGCTAATTTGGTATCAATGTTTACAAGATGAAGCTAGCTTTAACCAAATGATGCAACAAGATTTTGATTTAGCCAAACAATTGGTCAATAGCATCAGTGCCATGCACCGCCATTTGATGGATAATTTACTCAATTATCAAACCTTGCAAAGCCGAGAACTTTGGCAGCAGCTTACCCAATATCAATAAGCTTACTCAGTATCAATCATAGACAAAATAGGGAATGTCATGACCAGCAATCAACCCTTACTCGGTGTGAATATCGACCATATTGCAACGTTGCGTCAAGCGCGCGGCGTGGCATATCCCGACCCTGTGGCAGGGGCGTTAATTTGTGAGCAGGCAGGGGCGGATGGCATCACGCTGCATTTGCGTGAAGATCGTCGTCATATTCAAGATGATGATGTTTATCGACTTGCCAAAGTCATAACCACTCGTATGAACCTTGAAATGGCAGTCACTGACGAGATGGTTGCGATAGCCTGTGATGTTAAGCCAGCTTGGGTGTGCTTTGTCCCTGAAAAACGCCAAGAACTGACCACCGAAGGCGGGCTTGATGTGATTGGTAATCAGCACAAAATAGCCAGTGCGATTCAACAGTTACATCAGGTCGGCACTCAAGTATCACTATTCATTGATCCAGAGTTGGCACAAATTGATAAAAGCATTGCGTTGGGGGCAGATGCCATTGAACTACACACAGGCGCTTATGCTGACTATTGTTTGCAACATGACCAAGTTAAAATTAGCCATGAAATCACCCGTATCAAAACAGCCGTGACTCATGCCCACGAGGCAAAAGCAAGTTTACTGGTCAATGCAGGGCACGGTCTTACCCGTGACAACGTTGCACCCATTGCTGATATTGATGGCATCCATGAACTAAACATCGGTCATGCCATTATTGCAGACAGTGTGTTTATGGGACTTAGCGAAGCGGTTAGCGCAATGAGAAAAGCATTTACAGCAAAAGCCTAGCTGTTAGGAGCAGTTAAACTGTTCAACTGAGTAGGGCTTATATTTAATAATGCCTGTTTTGCTAAAACTTACCTTTAGTCGATTATCGACCTTACCATCTAAAGGGCAGTATTGAATATTACCCATATAACCAATGGGTCTAGCATTTTCTGGCTTAAAAATAATATAGTTGTTATTCAGCGAGATATTTGCCGTCAGCACCCCCCAGGACAAGTCTAACGTAAGCTGATGATTGAGTTTGTCTACCGTTGCCTCATAGCTGTTATTGTTATTTTTATCTATAAAGCTAATCAGCTGATGACCGCCAGTTGTCACGCAAGCCAAGTTATCATTGGCGACACAGGCTATCACAGGGTTTTGATAAATCAACGCCTCTTGTTTTGCGCTGCTTAAAAAATTCATTAAGCTTGAAGCGGTGCTTTTTGCTTCCATTTGCTTTAAGCTGTTGGTAATAGTAATCGAAGCCATCGCTACGATGATAGATAAAACAGCCACAACGACAACTGTTTCAATCAAAGTAAACCCCTGTCTTTTTATTGAGAACACGTTGGTTTTTGCATTATTCATTCTATTCATTCTATTAAAGCTACCGTTAAGTGATGATGGGATAACACAATAAACAACTTTAGTTCATTATTATATAGAGTTCAAAAGAATTAACAAACAAATATTGAACTATAAGGTAAGGCTGGTGGCTAGAAAGTGAATGAAAGCGACTAAAAAACTGAAGTTATCAGGGAATGGAATGTCTATTCTAGATAGTAAGGTTTTCACAGGCAAAGATGGGTTTAAATGTTCAAATACCTATTGTTACTGGTTCTAAAACATTATTAAGAAAAAACTGTTGTGACTGTAACGTAAATGTCTCCTTTATTTAGTAAGTGAATGTCACTAGAATGTATCATTTAGTGAAAGTATGAATTTAAGATATGGTAAATTTAAATAGACTGTATTAAAATCCTTCTCAAGATAAGTATATAGTTTTGATGTGTAATGTCGAATCATGATAGTTGTTGAATTTTTAGTATCGGGCGTAAGTGATTAGCTTGGCTACTAAAAAATAAAAATATAACATATTGTGATGTTCGTGTAATATTGTGTAGCAATGTAAAAAAAAGAGTTGTAAACACAATTTTTAGGCGTTAAGCTATATTTAACAAGTTCATAAATTGCATGTGATTTAATGTGTCATTTTGTGAATTAACTGTCAGGTTATTTTAATTTAAAATAAGCCAATCCTTTGGAGGACTTCTATGAAGCTAAATAAAATCGCTCTAGCAGTTGTTGCTGCAGCTGTTATGCCAGTAGCCGCTAACGCAGGCGTTACTGTTACACCTTTGCTACTAGGTTACCATTATGTAGATGGTATTGGTGATACTGAAGATAAACAAGGCGAACAATTTTTTGGCACTCACCAAGATAACGACTTGTACACTGGTGCAGGTATCGGTATCGAATTGACACCTACTATCGCACTTGAATTAGAGTACGGTGAAACTGATTCTGACGCATTGTATGCCAATGGCGATAAAGTTAATGGATGGGATTTTGAACAAAAATCATACTCAGGTAACTTTACTATCGGTACTGAAACCTTTAGTGGCTACACTAACAGCCCATTCAAGCCATATGTGTTAATCGGTGCCGGTCAATCAAAAACCTCAATGGCATTTGATGATGGCAGCAAAGCAACTTCTAAAGACACAATTGGTAACTTAGGTCTTGGTGCTTACTACCGTATAAATGACGCATTAAGCTTACGTGGTGAAGGTCGTGCGATTTATAACTTCGATAACGATTGGTGGGAAGGTCTAGCATTAGCAGGTCTTAACGTGGTTCTAGGTGGTCACTTGGCACCAGCCGCCCCAGTAGTTGAACCTACACCTGTTGAGCCAATCGTTGTGACTGATGGTGATGACGACCAAGATGGCGTATTAAATAGCGTTGATAAATGCCCAGGTACACCATTAAACGTTGTTGTAGATGCTGATGGTTGCCCACGTGAAATCGCACTTGACGATGCGTTACGTATGGAATTACGTGTATTCTTTGACAATGACAAAACTGTCATCAAAGATCAGTACAAACCAGAAATCCAAAAAGTTGCTGAAAAAATGAATGAATACCCAAATTCAACAGCTTCAATTGAAGGTCATGCTTCAAAAACTGGTCCATCTGCGCGTTACAACCAACGTTTGTCTGAAGCACGTGCAAATGCGGTTAAATCAATGTTAGTTAACCAGTTTGGTGTTGCACCACAACGTATTAGCACAGTGGGTTACGGTTATGACCGCCCAATCGCAGACAACAACACTGCTGAAGGCCGTGCAATGAACCGTCGTGTATATGCTATCATCACTGGTAACAAATCTGGCACAACCGTTCAAACTAAAGACATGAACGTACAATAATTAGTTATTAAATAAAAAAAGCTACCCTCGTTGGTAGCTTTTTTTATTTTTATTATCAGCTATAAACTCAACTTAGATAAATTTAATCTATTTTTAACGATAAGATGTTATACTACCGCGTGTTTTAATTTCCCTTCCTAGCCGAATTTTCAAGAGCTATTTTTTTATGTCAGATTCAATCAAAAATCTTCGCAATATTGCGATTATTGCCCACGTTGACCATGGTAAAACTACTTTAGTCGATAAACTGTTACAACAATCTGGTACTTTTGGTGAGCGTGCCGCAGAAGTTGAACGTGTCATGGACTCTAACGCATTAGAGCAAGAGCGTGGTATTACCATTTTAGCCAAAAATACGGCGATCAAATGGACCAATCCTAAAGACGGCGTTGAATACCGTATTAACATCGTCGACACCCCCGGTCACGCCGATTTTGGTGGTGAAGTTGAACGGGTAATGTCGATGGTTGACTGTGTGTTGTTGTTAGTTGATGCCGTTGATGGTCCTATGCCACAAACCCGTTTTGTGACCTCAAAAGCATTTGCCCGTGGCTTAAAGCCAATCGTGGTGATTAATAAAATTGACAAACCAAGCGCCCGTCCAGACTGGGTCATGGATCAGGTGTTTGATTTGTTTGATAATTTGGGTGCGACAGATGAGCAGCTAGATTTTCCAATCGTTTATACCTCTGCCATGAATGGTATTGCAGGGTTAGCGCCTGACGAGCTTGCAGAAGATATGCAGCCATTGTTTGAGACCATCGTAAATGTCGTTGAGCCACCACAGGTGGATACGGAAGGTCCATTCCGTATGCAGATTTCAAGCCTTGATTATGATAACTTCAAAGGTTTGATTGGTATCGGTCGTATTCAGCGTGGGTCAGTTAAAACCAATACACCTGTAACGATTGTTGATAAAGAAGGTAATAAACGTAACGGCCGTATCCTACAAATCATGGGTTACCATGGTCTCGACCGTATCGAAGTACCTATGGCACAGGCAGGTGATATCGTCTGTATCACGGGTATCGATGCGTTAAATATTTCTGATACTATCTGTGATCCACAAAACGTGGAAGCCTTACCAGCGTTAAGTGTCGATGAGCCAACCGTATCGATGACTTTCCAAGTGAACAACTCACCATTTGCGGGTAAAGAAGGTAAATTCGTGACGTCGCGCAATATTCGTGAGCGCCTAGAACGTGAGTTAATTCATAACGTGGCACTTCGCGTAGAAGATACCGACAGTCCTGATAAATTTAAAGTATCAGGTCGTGGGGAACTTCATTTATCTGTATTGATTGAGAATATGCGCCGTGAAGGTTTTGAGCTGGGTGTATCACGTCCAGAAGTAATTGTTCGTGAAATCGAGGGTGAGAAACAAGAACCGTTTGAAAATGTGATTTTTGACGTTGAAGAACAGCACCAAGGCGCGGTAATGGAGCAAATGGGCTACCGTAAAGGCGAATTGACCAATATGGAAGTTGACGGCAAAGGCCGTATCCGTATTGAAGCGGTTGTGCCATCTCGTGGTTTGATTGGTTTTCGCTCTGAGTTCTTAACCATTACCTCAGGTACCGGTATCATGACCTCAAGTTTCTCACATTATGGTCCTGTGAAAACAGGCGATGTGGCAAAACGCCAAAATGGGGTGTTGATTTCTATGGTGAATGGTACTGTATTGGGCTATGCGCTATTTAACCTTCAAGAACGCGGTCGTATGTTTGTATCACCACAAACTGAAGTATATGAAGGTATGATTGTCGGTCAAAACTCACGTAGCGATGACATGGTAGTCAATCCAACCAAAGCAAAACAGTTGACGAACGTGCGTGCCAGTGGTACCGATGATGCGATTATTTTAACGCCGCCAATCATTTTTACCCTTGAACAAGCGCTTGAATTTATTGAAGATGATGAGCTGGTTGAGGTGACACCTAAATCAATTCGTCTACGCAAAAAATACTTGACTGAAAATGAGCGTAAACGTAACGGTCGTAAATAATAGCGAGTCTACGCTATAAGCCTTGCGAAAAATCCTAACACTTATTTACAAAAAGCTTGTACCTGTTACAAGCTTTTTTAATTTAATCTACACGCTTGCAAAGCAAAGGTTTAAAATTTTATACAATTCCTTATGATAATAAGGGCTTTTTAGTCAACGATTGTAGCAACTATTTTGAAGGTAGGAGAAGTAATATGAGTATGATGTCAGAATTTAAAGAGTTTGCCCTCAAAGGCAACGTGATGGATTTGGCTGTGGGTGTCATCATCGGCGGCGCATTTGGTAAAATCACGACGTCATTGGTAGAAGATATTATTATGCCGATTATCTCTGCGATTATGGGCGGCAGAATCGACTTTACCAATATGTTTGTGGTGTTAGGTGATGTACCTGCAGGCACGGCTATGACGTATGATGCACTGAAAAAAGCGGGTGTGCCTGTATTTGCATATGGTAATTTTGTCACCATCTTAATCAACTTTATTATTTTGGCATTTATCATTTTTATGTTGGTGAAAGCTATGAATCGCCTACGCCGTCAAAGCGAAGCACAAGAAGCGGCTGCACCAGAACCTTCAGAAGAAGTACTATTGCTACGTGAAATCAGCAGTAAATTAAGCAAATAACGGTTTGTAAAAAAGCTGATAGATTAAAATTTCAGCCCATGTTATTTATAAATGAAAAAAAGCCTCCATGATAATTGGGGGCTTTTTATTGATTGCTAGTCAATCTACATTTTTTATCTATAGATATTCATCAGCTAACGACAGTAAGGCAAGTTATGACAAAGCAGGTAATCGTGCTTGGTGCAGGGGTGGTGGGTGTCACCACTGCTTGGCAGCTTCGACAAGCAGGGTTTGAGGTAACGGTAATCGAGCGTGAAAGTAGTTCGGCATTGTCAACATCGTTTGCCAATGGTGGGCAAATATCTGTGTCACATGCCACGCCTTGGGCAAATCCTGATACACCCTATAAAGCGCTAAAATGGTTATTTCGAGAAGATGCGCCATTGTTGTTTCGCTGGCGTCGGTTGTTGGGTTTATCGGGCAACGCGGGACAAGATACAGCCCCTGATATGGCGCTGTGGCGATGGGGTCGGCAGTTTTTGCAGCAGTGCAATGCGAAAAGTGCCGATGCTAATTTGGTGCAGATGGTTAATTTAGGATTATACTCTCGGCAAGTACTGGGGGAGGTTAGGGCGCAAACGGGCATTGATTATGACTGTCTGACACGCGGTATTATGCATTTTTATACCGATCATGCTGAGTTTCAGGCAGCGATAGCACCCACTAAGCGGATGCAGCAATTGGGTTGTGATCGGCAAGTAATTAGTGTGGATAAAGCGATACAATTAGAGCCTGCGTTAACTGGTATTGGCAAAGAGTTGGTTGGGGCGACTTATACCGCACTTGATGAATCAGGAGATGCCCAAAAATTCACTCATCGCTTGGCCGCAATTTGTCAGCAGCAAGGGGTAACATTTTTATTTAATACCGCCATCAAACGACTTATTTATCATAACCAACACATTGACGGTGTGGAAGTAATGTCCGTTGATAGCAGAGACAATACCGCTTTGCCAGCGCAGTCACAGATACTGTCTGCGGATGCGTATGTACTGGCGTTAGGGAGTTATAGTCCTGCCTTAGTCAAAGCATTGGGTATCAATTTACCCATCTATCCTGCCAAAGGCTATTCAGCCACGTACCCCGTAGTGCGACCCGATGAGACACCTTATGTGAGCTTGATTGATGATGAGTTTAAGCTGGTATACTCGCGCTTAGGCGATCGCTTGCGAGTAGCAGGAACGGCTGAATTTAACGGTTTTAACCTTGAGCTTAATCCCGTTCGTTGCCAAGCGATTACGCGGCGGGTAGGAGAGGTGTTTGGGGATGCGGTAGATTTGACTCAGCCAAATTATTGGACAGGGCTGCGACCGATGACACCGTCAAATGTGCCAATTATCGGTCGCGCGGTCAATCGCCAAGGACGTATTGATAATTTGTATCTCAACACCGGACATGGCACTTTGGGCTGGACGCACTCGAACGGCTCAGCAAAAGCGATTGCTGATATCATGCAAGGGCGTCAGCCACAAGTAAATTTTAACTTTGTGGGCTTACAGGATTAAGGGATTGGGTTGGAATACTGGCAGATTTTGGAAAGGTCACAGTGAAGGTCGAGCCTTTGCCAACTGTGGATGTAATATCCAAGGTGGCATGATGCTGATACAAGACATGCTTGACGATTGCTAACCCCAAACCCGTTCCGCCTGTCTCACGGCTTCGACCCGTGTCCACGCGATAAAAACGCTCGGTTAAGCGCTGAATATGGCGCTGCTCGATACCAATGCCATTGTCGGTCACGCTAAAACATACCCCCGCGTCACACTCATGCCAGCTAATACTAATCTCACCACCTTTTGGGGTGTATTTCATGGCATTGGTAATCAAGTTACTGAGCGCACTTCGCAGATAATCTTCATAACCCAAAATATGTAACGTGCTGTCGATATGCAAATGAATCATATGGTCGTATGACTTGTTGTACATCTGCGCATCGTCAAACAATTGCATCAGCATTTTGGGAATATCAATATCTTTGGGCTCAGCGGGCTTTTCATCGTTCTCTAGTCGAGATAATAACAGTAAGTCATTGATGATGTTATTCATGCGCTGACTTTGCTGCATCATCTGAGTAAACGCACGAGCAATACGCGGATCTAACTCAGGCTGTTCACTCAAAGTCTCTACATACCCCATGATGACGGTAAGCGGCGTGCGAAGTTCATGCGAAACATTTGCCACAAAGTCTTTTCGCATCTGTTCTAAGTGCTGAAAACGGGTGACATCATAAATCAGCAGTAATTTTTCTTGCCCAAATTTGGTAATCTTGCACTGCACATAGCGCTCGATATTAGACGGGTTATGGATACGCACACCATCGGGATAGTCTTCAATGTGGTGATAATATTGATGAAAAAGCGGGTTGCGAATAATGGTCAACACATTGCGACCTTGGTCGGGCGCTTTAAATTGAAAAAGCCGCTCGGCAGAGTTGTTCCACCATTCGATACAGTCGTTTTTATCAATCAGAATAATCGAGTCTTGCAATGCGCTCAGCGAGTCACGCACTTTTTGCACCAGCGAAACGGTTTGCTGATGCGCCAATTTCTCTTGGCGATTGACTTGGTAGATATTGCTGGCAACGACACTAAGGTTGGACTCAAATGCAGGCGGCGGCTCATCGGGGTTTTTGTTGTACCACGCTTTGAACCGTTGTATCGACCATAAAAAATATAGCTGATACAGGCAAAGCCCTATCGCCAGTCCCCAACCCCAAAACCCTAATAGCCCGCCAATCAACAGCCCGGCAACCCCAACTGTCACCACGCGTAAAATGCTCGCCCACATATTAATTTTTCTAGCATCCATTGAGAAAGCTTACTATAGCGAAGTTGGGATAAGTTGGCAAAAATTTCAATGCGATTAATCAGGCTATTGTTAGTCGATTTTATTAGAAAAACGATAGCCTGTGCCACGTACAGTTTGGATATAGTCCGCAAACCCAAATGGCTCAAGCACTTTACGCAGGCGGCGGATATGCACGTCAATGGTACGATCTTCGACATACACATTGCCACCCCACACTTGATCGAGTAGCTGGGTACGGGTATAAGCCCGCTCGGGATGACTCATAAAAAAAGCAAGTAGCCGATACTCTGTCGGTCCGATATCTACCGCTTTGTTATTGGCACTCACGCGCTGACTGGCAGGGTCTAGCAACAAGCCGCCCACATCAATGGGTTTTTCGCCTGACAATGCGCTACTACGGCGTAATACCGCTTTGATACGGGAAACCAATTCACGGGTGGAAAATGGCTTGGTGATATAGTCATCTGCCCCAGCGTCAAGTCCTTGAACTTTGTTGTCCTCTTCGCCTTTGGCAGTGAGCATGATAATAGGAATTTCAGAGAGCATTTCATCTTTTTTCAGGCGGCGGCATAAATCAATGCCTGATAGCCCATTGGGTAGCATCCAGTCTAATAAGATGAGGTTAGGACGATGATCGACCACCAAATGATGGGCTTGAGAGACTTCTGAGGCTTGCAAACAATCAAATCCTGCCATCTCTAGTGTGGTCACGATCATTTCTCGAATGGCAGGCTCATCTTCCACTACCAAAATAGTTTCATTTTTCATAAATTTCTCAAGCGATAAAAATAGGCTACTGTTTGTCAAAATAATTTTATGACAACAATATTACAATGCCCATATTACAACTTCAGAATATGACAAAAAAATGACAATGATAAGCTTTTATGGCTTTTATTTGTGGTTTTGTAAAAAGTTCGGCGTTTGACTCAATTTTTGATACTTAACACAGGTCGCATCACAGTTCAAAAATAAAATTTATCGGACCATCATTGCAACTGCTGACTTGCATATCTGCGCCAAATTCGCCTGTTTGCACGGCTGCATATTGCGTCTTGGCATACGCTACTATCTGCGCAAACAAAGCTTTGGCAGTGTCGGGCGCCATCGCGGGCTTAAAATCAGGACGCCTACCCGATTGGGTATTGGCAAGGAGGGTAAACTGCGATACTAACAGTAAGCCGCCATTAACCTCTTGCACGTTTTTATCCATTTTGCCTTGTTCATTTTCAAATACGCGATAGGTGAGGATTTTATCAATCATTTTTTGCCCCATCGCAAGCGTATCATCATGCCCAAGGCCAAGGTAGACAAGTACGCCGTGTGCAATCTCGCCAACGATTTGTTGTGGGTGAGGCGTGTGGTTAACTGCTACTTTGGCAAATTTCACCCGTTGTAGTACTGCTTTCATGATTTTTCCTATCTGTCAGTTTGAGCGTAAGCGGCTTAACTTAACAGCTAGCTTGTCGCTTAGCTCGTAGCCCAGTGTTTAATATACCGTGATTCTAAGGGGGATTTTGATTATAATAAGCTAACTTTAAAATGCCAATCTCGAGTAACTTATGACCTTGTTTACGACGTTACAATCGCTTGTCCCACAACGAAAAATCAGTGAAATCGCAGGTCGTCTTGCCCAAAGCCGTCATCCGATGGTGAAAAAAACCTTTATTCGTACCTTCGCTTCGGTGTATGGCATCAAGCTAGAGGAATATGCGCGCGGTAGCTTTTCTCAGTATGACAGTTTTAATGATTTTTTTACCCGGGAGCTCAAAGATGGCGCGCGCAAGATTGATGATGACCCAGATGCGCTGATCTGTCCTGCAGATGGCATGATATCGCAATTGGGGCAAATCGATAAAGACCAAATCCTGCAAGCCAAAGGCAAATCGTATGAAGTCGGGCAATTGCTCGCGGATTATGAACTTGGCAAAGCCATGCAAGAGGGGAGTTTTGTCACCGTGTATTTGGCACCGACCAATTATCACCGCGTGCATATGCCATTTGACGGTACTTTGGTAGAAACCATCTATGTGCCAGGACAGCTATTCTCGGTCAATAATGAGACCGCTGAAAACATTACCGATTTGTTCGCCCGTAACGAGCGCTGCGTGTGTGTGTTTGATACCGAATTTGGGAAAGCTTGTGTTGTGCTAGTCGGGGCGATGATTGTAGCGGGGATTGAAACAGTTGCCACAGGCAAAATCAAACGTAGCGATCGCGTGCAGCGTCAAACCCATCAAATGACGTTGAAAAAAGGCGATGAACTTGGGCGGTTTTATTTGGGCTCAACGGCGATTGTGGTACTACCCAAATCAGCAGGCATGGCTTGGGCCGCAGGTCTTTATAATTCAGTGCCGGTGACAATGGGTCAACGTTTGGGTACTTTTTTGCAGTAAGCTGTCAAGGTATTCGCTAAAAAAGGTAGCAAAGGCTGCCTTTTTTATGCTGTGTTTTAGCCAACCTGCATGGTTGATTGCTCACATAAACTAAACGATAACGAAAAATATTTTAGTAAAATTTGTTTATAATAGCCGACTTATGATTTTTGCCTACTTTTTTATTTAGACGCGCTTTTTTATTTAAATTGATCACTATGAACCTACCGCAACCACAACAGCCATCGCACGACTTAGACTATCCAACCGTTTGGATTATGATTTTGGGGTTGATTATCGCCATCGGCCCGCTGTCGATTGATATGTATTTGCCGGCCTTGCCCAGTATGGCAAAAGATTTTGGCGTGGCAACGGCTTTTATGTCCAATTCGGTGCCTGCCTATTTTGTGGGCTTGGTGGTCGGGCAGTTGTTTTATGGTCCGATTTCGGATCGAATTGGGCGCATCAAGCCCTTGTATGTGGGCATGGTACTGTATGTGATTGCTTCGGTGATGTGTGCCACCACCACCAATGAATACGTGTTATTTATCTCACGAACGCTACAGGCATTAGGCGCGTGTGTGGGAACAGTGGTGTCGCGGGCGATGATTCGTGACCGCTTGCATCCCAAGCAAATGGCAAAGGCATTTTCGCTGATGGTCCTAGTGATGGGGATTGCACCGATTTTGGCACCAAGCTTGGGGTCGTTGCTGTTAAAAGTCGCCAGTTGGCGGGTGATTTTTTGGTTTTTGGCGGGGTTTGGTATTTTAAATATCGTGCTGACCCGGCTGTTTCTGCATGAAACCTTGACCGATGAGTTTCGCAACAACCGTCCGATGAATGACGTGCTCAGTCAATACTGGGATTTGCTCAAAGATACCCAGTTTAATTATCCTGCGATTGGCGCAGGGCTGCTGATGGGTTCGATGTTTGTGTATATCAGCGCGGCACCTGAGCTAATTATGGAAGGGTATGGGGTGACGCCGCAGCATTTTAGTTGGATTTTTGGGATGAATGCGGCAGGTTTTATTGGGTTGACACAGGTCAACCAATGGCTGGTGAACCGTTATCGTCTAGTCAGCTTGCTGCGCTTTGGGGCGGTGATGCAAGTAATCGCGGCAGCGTGTTTGATGCTGCTAGGCTTAGTCTTTGGCACGCAAGCTTGGCTGCCGTTGGTGCTCGCCAGCATTTTTTGTTGTATTGCAGGGTTAGGACTTACTCAGCCCAATTCAGGTGCCATTGCTTTGGCATTTCAAAAACGCCGCGCTGGCATGGCGAGTGCCTTGCAAGGCTCACTCAACTTTGTCGTCGGTATTTTTGGCGGATTACTATTAAATATCCTGCCCTTTAATCCCGTTGCCAAGCTAGGTATTACCATGTTTATGCTCATGACTATTGGTGCATTTTTGGTATTTCAAATCGACAAAAATCTTGATGTGGCGGATGTGGACTAAGGGTTAATCAAACCGATACACATCCATACCCAAACTAAAATGAGCAAAACTTTCATGCACGATACTCATCTTTGAGCCTGCGCCTGCCGCAAAAAATAATGGCAATAAATGTTCAGGGGTGGGGTGATTGTGATGGGCAAATGGATGTGACCGCCAATCTAAAGCCGTTGGCATATGTTGTTTGAGTTTATGAATCAACCAATATTTAAATTCACGTGCCTCAGCATCCACCTCACCACTATCAAACTGTACCTGCGCCAAATTATGGGTGACACTGCCAGAGCCGATGATTAAGACTTGCTCTGCCCGTAGTGGCGCCAATAAAGCACCCAGCTGAAAACACGCATAACTATCAAAATGCTGCGGCAGCGAAAGCTGCACAATCGGCACATCTGCCTGCGGATACAAATGCACCAGTGGTGACCATACCCCATGATCAAATGGACGCAGTCGATTGACCGACGTGCTAACGCCTAAAGCCTGCAACTGCTGTGCCAGCTGCTCAGCAATCAGGCTATCGCCTTTGACAGGATAATCGATTGTATAAAGCGCTTTTTGAAAGCCGCTAAAATCATGCCAAGTAGCGGGCGCCGCATTGCCATTGATTTCTAGATGCTGGCTTTGCCAATGCGCAGAGATGATGATAATCAAGCGCGGTTTTGGCAGATTTTGCCCAAATTTATTCAGCGCTTGGGTAGTACGGTTGTTTTCGATGGCAATCGTCGGCGCCCCATGTGAGATAAACAAACTGGGCAAGGTATAAAGCTGGTACGGTGTTTGGGGTAAAAATGGCTGCAGGCTGATTGGTTGTTTTTCGGTTTTTTCCATCAATTTTCTTAAAGTTGCAGTGATAAATAGAAATGATAACGAATTAATAAGGATTAACTAAAAAGGATTAATAGGTTAAATAAGGGAAAAATTCGCAAAAACAAGCCATGTCAGCGATTTCATACATAATCAAACATAACAGGTTAACTGGAAAAACTTAAAAATAATCACCGCGGTGATACGGATGATGATAGATAATGGTCATAGCGCGGTACAGCTGTTCCATCAGTAGCACACGCACGAGCGGATGCGGCAAGGTAAGATTGGACAGCGACCATTTGAATGTCGCATGGGCTAATACCTCTTTTGAAATGCCATCAGCACCTCCAATTACAAACGCCATGTCATCCCCTATTTGCATGGCTTCGCCAACTTTAGCCGCTAAATCTTCAGTTGATAGATTCTTACCGCGGACGTCTAGGCAAATCAGCTGTTCGCGTTTGCCTGCTGAATTTTTGGCTTGGTGCGCTTGCAGAATTAACCCGCCTTCGGTGATGGCATATTTTTCAAGTTCGGCAGGCGAAGGGTTTTTGGCGCGTTTGCAGGCAGGGATTTCAACGATTTCGGTGCTGAGCATAGGCTGAATACGTTTATGATAGTCATCAAATCCCGTCTGCACCCAAGCTGGCATTTTTTGTCCAACGGCTAAAATTCTTGCTTTCATGGGTTCCCCTCTGTTATTTTTTTGACCAATCTATGTCACTGTCTATGTCACTGTGGCGATTCATTGTTAGCCATTGAACACTCATTATTGAAGCCAGCTATATTAAAATTAAAGCTTAATTAAAACTTGAAATGAACCATTATTAAAACCAACCATTTAAAAACGCTTGCAACGCACCCATATACAATGCAATAAAGCCTAAATCAACCTAAGCTGAGCTAGAGCCTGAACTAAAGCTAAGCTGAGCAACAAAATTTTAACATGATTTTATCGCTATGATGGATAATACTTCCCCTAGCATTTAACGAAGGTGATAAAATAATTTGCATGACAAAGTTTAAATGATAAATTTTAAATGATAAGAAAAGACGACAACAATATGAAAAATTGGCAAGACCCCAATGCCGCTGTTGAAGCAGCCAACTATGACAACCCGATTCCAAGCCGTGTACTGATTTTGCAAACCCTACTTGAGCGCGGACAAGCTACCCAACACGAGCTTGCGACGATTTTTGATTTAGATGACAACGAATACGACGCACTGGGCAACCGCTTAAAAGCCATGCTGCGGGATGGACAATTAAGCCGTGATGCCGACGGTGGCAATCCTTACATTTATCGCCCACTGACTGAGAACGATGCCGTGACTGGCGTGGTCGCTGCCCATGCCAAAGGCTTTGGCTTTGTGGTGCTTGAGGATATGCCGGATTTATTTTTGAATGAAACTGAAATGCGCTGGGTATTTCATGGCGATAAAGTAAAAGCCGTCGCTACTAGCACCGACAACCGTGGTCGTATGATGGGTCGTGTGCTGTCGGTGGTGTCCCATGCCCAGCTACAATATATCGGTAAACTTGCAAAAGATGACGATGGTTATTTTGTAGAACTCATTAGCCCAAACAATCATCAACCGATTACGGTGACGGAAGAAAACGTCGAAGCGCTACAACTCAAAATTGGTGACCCCGTTAAAGTCGATATCATCGACTATCCCACCCAGCATGAATACGCGACAGGGAAAATTACTGAAAGCTTGGTCGATGATAACGAGCGTGAATTGATTATCAAAACCACGCTGCTAAATTACGATATTCCCCATGAGTTTAGCCCAAAAGTCATGCAACAAGTCGATGCGTATAAAGAGCCGACGCAAAAAGACTATCAAGACCGTATCGACTTACGAGCCTTACCGCTAGTCACCATTGATGGCGAAGACTCGCGCGACTTTGATGATGCTGTCTATGCTGAAAAACGTCGCGGCGGTGGCTATCGCTTGGTGGTCGCGATTGCCGATGTCAGTCATTATGTGACTGCCAACTCAGTACTTGACCAAGAAGCCTATGAGCGTGGTACATCAGTGTACTTCCCGCATTTTGTGGTGCCGATGCTCCCTGAAAAACTCTCCAATGGGCTTTGCTCTCTAAACCCAAGTGTTGACCGCTTGTGTATGGTAGCCGACATCATACTATCGCGTAGCGGCAACGTGACCAGCTATCAGTTTTATCCAAGCGTGATGCACTCTCAAGCGCGATTGACTTATAACCAAGTCAATGATTATTTTGCCCAAGCGCAAGGGGAAACGCCCAAAGCCGAAGTGCCTGTCACTATCACGGGTAATAAAGCGGTCAAAAAATCGATTGATGTGCTGTATGATTTGTACAAAGTGCTATTGGTCAAACGCGAACAGCGCCATGCGATGGATTTTGAAACCCAAGAGACTTATATCAAGTTTGATGAAGCAGGCAAAATCAGCGCCATTGTGGCACGGACGCGTGGTGACTCGCATAAGCTCATCGAAGAGATGATGCTACTTGCCAATACCTGCGCGGCTGAATTTTCGCTTAAGCATGAATTGCCGGTTTTGTATCGCAATCATGATACCCCAGAGGCAGAAAAAGCCGCTCGTGTCAGTGACTTTGTGAAGCATTTTGGTTTGTCATTTCCTGAAGAAAACCCGACACAGGCAGATTATCAGCGTATCATTGAAGCGACACGCGAGCGCCCTGATGCGATTAGTATCCATAGCGTGCTACTGCGCTCCATGCAGCAAGCCAACTATGCACCGACCAATATCGGACACTTTGGGCTGGCGTATGAAGAGTACAGCCACTTTACCTCACCGATTCGCCGTTACCCCGACTTGATGCTACACCGTGCCATCAAAGCCAAAGTGACTGGCAAAAAGGCACCGCTGCCAGATTGGTCACTAGAAGATGCGGGTGAGCAGACCTCAATGACAGAACGCCGTGCCGATGAAGCCAGCCGTTTTGTTGAGCAGTGGCTCAAAGCCCATTATATGAAAGACCATATCGGTGAAGCATTTGATGCGGTGGTTACCACAGTGACCAATTTTGGCCTGTTTGTGACGCTTACCGATTTATTCATTGATGGCTTGATTCATATCTCGCATTTGGGCGAAGATTACTTTGTATATGATGACAAGGCGCAGCAGTTATTTGGTGAAAAATCAGGACTGGTGTTTGGAATCGGTGATAAAATCCGTGTCAAAGTCGCTGCCGTCAATATGGAGACCCAGCAGATTGATTTTGATTTGGTGGCACAGCTGGAAAAATCGTCATTTAATAATCGCGGTAAAGGCAAAAGTCGCGGTCAATCGCAAACGGTATCCACTCCTAACGCTCGATCCAATCCCAACGCGCCATCTAAGCCAAATGAGAGCACTAGGAAAGCAAAAAGCGCTAAAAATAAAAGTAACGCGCGCAACAAATCTCGTTAATGAAAAAAAGGGCAATACAATTTGCCCTTTTTTTATCGTTGAGACAAATACCTGCTAGAACAAAAAACGTCTTTGCCTACTTAATCTTAGCTATTTAATAATAGCGACTTAATATTAGCCACTTGATGCGCTTTAACCCGTGTTGCTTGGCGGTACTAGCAGCTAATACGTCAAGTTATTATTGCGTGGTTTTTTCTGCGCTTGCCAAATTATTGGATGACGTTTGGGCGGCTTGATTCAAATCTGTTGTTGCCTTATCAAGTACTTGTTTGGGCTGCTCGCCAATCAATGACGTATCGTTTGATGGTATGGTTAAGGGCGCCGAGGCGGTACTACTATTGGCTTGGTTTGACGCAATGACTTGCTGGGTACGATGTGATGATATTAGGTTGAAAATGGCGAGTGCGGTGATGCCTAATATTGCAAAAATAATGAGTAATTTTGGTTGCATGAGAATTTCCAGTGTAGCGTCAATTTGGCTAACCGATGTCTAAAGCCTGACGTCTAAAGTCTGTGGCTTAAAACGTCAAATCGGGTTTCGCTAGGACAAAAATTGACAGTCATGTCTATAAAATTTGGTATGCTACCTTGCTGCAAAAATCATGCAAGTTTAATCTGTTAATGTTTAATCTGGCAGCAGACTGACTTCGGCACTAATTGGCAAATGGTCAGAGAGATTTGACCAAGGTTGTCCCTTATGCACCCAAGCACGGTGTACTTGTAGGTTACGCACATAGATACGGTCAAGGCTTAATACCGGAAGCTTGGCAGGGAAGGTGGGCAGTAATTTGCCATGGTGGGTCAGCACGGCTTCTTGTAAATTAAGGTCACAGCCAAGCTTTTGACAGGATAATTTTTTCCAGTCATTGAAGTCGCCTGCCAATATCAGCGGCGTGGATTGGTCGATTTCGTTATTGATATACTGGCTTATCACCTCATATTGTTTTTCACGGTCATTTTCCCTTAAGTTTAGATGCGCGCAAAGCACGATGATGGGCGTATGCCAGCCTTGGGGCTGGATTTCGCAGTGCAATACACCACGCTGCTCAAGGCGGCTCACTGTGATATTGACATTGTGTTTGGGGTCGAGCGGATGGCGACTTAGCACCGCATTGCCATGATGACCGTGGTTATATTCGACGTTTTTGCCATAGCTGTTTTCAAGCTGTAGATACTCGCCAAACCATTCATGTTGGGACTGGTGGGGAAATTCATTGTATTTCACCACGCGTTTGAGATTTTGACCTTGGACTTCCTGCAAACAGATAATATCGGATTGCACTTGGTTAAGGGCAGCAGCGATGCCTTCCATTTTGACAAAACGATTGAGGGGTGACATGCCTTTATGGATGTTATAACTGGTGATGATTAGACTGTTTTTTGGTTGTTGGGCGCCTGCTACTTGGTTAGACACTATTTTGTTAGATGCTACTGGGTTAGGTGTTATTTTTTTAGGTGTTAGTGAGCGCATAATAAAATCACAGTGATAAACATGGCATTATTTTAACGTGAAATTGTACCGCTGGCTTGTTTTGACAAAAAATTGTCACAATATAATGGTTGTCGACATTTATGTCGCAAATGTATGTAGCAAACCTATGTAGTAAAATGGGGTGGCTTTGCCAAGCGTTGCGGTTTTTATGCTAAAATTTTGGGCAATGACGACTTTTACTTTCAATCATCAACGAGCAATAAAAATTGGAAAACAGTATGACCAACGATGTAGAAAATCCGACAAAAAATTTGCACCTTGTTGAATTTAATCAATTAGCGCTTGAGCGACTCAAGACGGCAATCGATGAGGCGTTGGCGAATGGACATGCGTTTTTAACTATGCTCGATGATGAAGCTGCACAAGCTAATAGCCAAGTTAACGATGCACAACTCAGCAGCCAACAAGCGCTAAATGATATCATCGCCTTTGACCATGTGAATTTGGCATTAGACCGTAGTTGGGGCTTGCTATCGCACTTAAATAGCGTGGTCAGTGATGAGCCAATCCGTGCGCTGCACCATGCATTATTGCCTGCGCTTTCTGCCTACGGCACGGCGGTTGGTCAACATCTCCCGCTGTATCAACGCTATCAGCGTGTGGTGAGCGATCAGCCATTTTTTAACCGTTTAGAGCCGGCAAGACAACGCTCGTTGACCTTGGCGCTACAAAGTTTTGAGTTATCCGGTGTGGGTTTGGGTGAGGCGCAAAAACAGCAATTTGCCACCCTTGCCAGCGAGTTATCTACGCTATCAGCTAAATTCTCCGATAATGTGCTCGATGCTACCCAAAGCTACTTTTTACCGTTAAGCGAATCGCAACTGGCAGGACTGCCTGAATCTGCGCTTGCCATGCTGGCAGATGCGGGTAACCGATACACAGAAAAATTCCCTGAGCAAGTATTGGCAACGCCTTATGTGGCGACACTTGATATTCCAGTCTATCTTGCGGTGATGACCTATGCTGATGACCGCGAGTTACGCGAAACATTGTATCGTGCGTATGTCACCCGTGCCTCTGAATTGTCAGCGCAGCCAGAATTTAACAATGCCGATATTATGGCGGATATCTTGGCAAAACGCGCACAAAAAGCCCAGTTGTTGGGCTATGACAATTTTGCTGAGTTATCGCTTGCCACCAAAATGGCGGACAATGTCGACACTGTAGAGCAGTTTTTACGGGATTTGGCAGATAAAGCACGACCCTTTGCCATGCAGGATTTAAAACAACTGCAAGTTGAAGGTTTGGCGTTTGGCATCGGTGATGAGGGCGATGAGGTGCGACCTTGGGATACGGCGTATCTGGCAGAAAAAGTTAAACAACGTCAATTTAATCTATCGCAAGAACAAGTGCGTCCGTACTTCCCAGTGCCGACGGTCATCGCAGGCTTATTTGAGATTGTGCAAAAACTGTATGGCATTCAGATTGAAGATAAAACTGCAAGCACACAGCGCTGGCATGATGACGTGCGTTTTTATCAAGTTTTTGATGAACACCAGCAGCTTATCGGTGGTTTTTATTTTGATTTATATGCCCGTCCTGGCAAACGCGGTGGCGCATGGATGAGTGGCTTTCAAGCGCGTTATCAACACGATGATAGCGGTTATCAGCAGTTACCTGTTTGTTTTATGGTGGCAAACTTTACCCCTGCGCCAACGGGTGCACAGCGCGGCAAACCCAGCTTATTAACCCATGATGAAGTGTTAACCCTCTTTCATGAGTTTGGACATGGGCTGCACCATCTGCTGACTGAAGTGAATGTGGGCGATGTGGCAGGCGTGAATGGCGTCGAGTGGGATGCAGTTGAGCTACCCAGTCAGTTTATGGAAAACTGGGCATGGCACCCTGAAGGGATTGCATTAATCAGCCGTCATGTCGATACCGGTGAGACATTGCCAGAGAGCATGCTACAAAGTATGCTCGCTGCCAAAAATTTCCAAAGCGGCATGCAAACCCTGCGCCAACTGGAGTTTGCGTTATTTGATTTGTTATTGCATGCCAAAACCCCAGCACCCGACTATCCACAGTTATTGGCGTTACTCGACAGCGTGCGTGCCGATGTGTCGATTATGCCGACCGCCAGTTATAACCGTTTTGCCAATGGCTTTAGTCATATTTTTGCAGGGGGCTATGCGGCAGGGTATTATTCTTACAAATGGGCAGAACTGTTGTCAGCCGATGCGTTTAGCAAGTTTGAAGAAACCAGTATTTTTGATAAAAACGCTGGCAAATCGTTCCGCGATAACATTTTAGCCAAAGGCGGTAGCCAATCTGCAAAAGCCAACTTTGAGGCATTTCGCGGTCGTGAAGCCCGTATTGATGCGCTGTTACGCCACTCGGGATTTTTAACCAGCAGCTATGATGAACTGCTGAGCGATGACACCGATAACGCCAACACCCAAGCTTGGTAACACGGTTGTCAAAATACAGGCTAGTAAAAAGAAGAAACTATGAGATATCAATCCAATCGCCCCAAACGTCAATTTTTGGCAGGGGTGGCTTGTCCAAGCTGCAAAGCACTGGATAAAGTTGTTCAGATTCAGCTATATCAGCCCGAGTATGATGAGTATATCGAGTGTACGGCATGTGGCTACACCGAGCGTCGCCCAACACCCGATGAGATCGTTGACATTCAGCAATCCAATCATCAGGAAACCGTTCATTATGGCGACGATGGCGCAGGTATTGTTAGGTTTAAATAAGCCAAGTTTAAGCGGTTTGGGTAAATTTTGACAAGGTTAACGAGTTTAAGCGTCCCTGATACAATTAGGGTGGTCAAAGTATGGCGGTCAAAGTAGGTTTTTGTCTCAAACGTTGTTATTTTTGATTGCGGTTTGTTATAGTAACAAGCAAACGAATGTACACCATCGTTTTCATGCCAGCTTGGCATATACATCGCTAGCATGAAATCGTACAGACATCTGACCCGCCCGACATGGATAGGGATATTGACCCAACATGAAATTATTTAGCCTAAAAAAAGACAATGACTCTATAGCCCCGACTAGCGAAGATGCCCATCCATCATCACAGCTGGCTGAAAATCCAACGACAGGCGTGTCAGATAATGCGTCGCAGCTTGATACAACTAATCAGCCGCCGATGCAAGCGACTAAATCTCCAGACACATCTCCAAACACATCCCCAGAAACGACAGCAATCACAAATGCGTTTTCGCTAGATAGCATTGATTTGAACCAGTTAGAAGATGAATTACTTCATGGCAAAACGGACTATACGGCAGATAACAGAAAAGCAGCTCATACTGTCGCGCCCAAAAAGCTGAGTTTTGATGATTTTGATTTGGATGAGCTACCCAGCGATGTTGAACCCAACACCACTGTGACTCTCCAAGACACTGCTAATACAGCGACAGTGTCACAGCCCGTACCGTCACAGACAACCGATAATGCGCTGATATTTGATATTGATAACCTACCGCTAGAAGCTAAGTCAGCCCTAGACCTAGAACTAAGTCTAGAATTAGACAAGCATAGCGCGCAACCACAGCCCATCGCACCACAAAGTAGTGATGAAAATAGTGATAAAAAAATTATCGAGACTATCGAGGCTATTGAAACGACGCCACCCGTTGTATTAACCAAAACAAAACCCGAAAGTAAAGCGGTTATCGCTCAGACGCCAAATCCATTTTTAAGACCGCCAAGTCAACCACTAGCGAAACGGACATTAAAAAAACGCAATCAACTTGGGTTGCTAGTGGGTGCAGGGTTGGCACTGGCTGCCTTAGCATGGTTTTTTATGGGGCAGTCAAGCGAGCCCAACAAATCCACTGAGCAATCACAGATGCAGACCCAAGCACACGCAATACCCAAAACTGCAGCGCCTATAGTAAAACCACAAGCTAGCGCTAGCTTGCCTGCCGCCTCAACCATCGCAGTGGATGCTAACTCTAGCTCAGCCCATGCGACCGCAGCGCTACCGGCAATCACGCCAGAAGAAATTTTTGCGCCGACACTGCCTGAAGATCCGGCGATTGCCAAAGAAGAGCTGAGTCGACTGTCAGAGCAGAGCGCGCAGCTAAAAGAGCAAGAAACCATGATGCAAGACCAGCTGCGTATGATGAATGAGCTGAGTAGTAAAAAAGAAGAGCGTATCCAGCTGCTAGAACAGCAAGTTGCACAGCTTGAACAGCAAAAAGCCGCCAACAAATAACCACTAATAAGTAACTGGAAAGCTAAGTAGTGCTGACCCAAGTCGATAAAAAAACCTTATTTCAAGACCGCTATCAAGCGCTCATTATGCCCGTCCCGGTGTCAGGTGTTTTTCGTCATCGCACCTTACTTAAGTACCAATCGCTGTATCCTGAGCATTACACCGTTTACAAGCAAGCCTGTGAGCGTTTGCAGCTGTTGCTCGGTGATGTGTTACAGTTTACCCCGCAGCGTGATTTGGCGGGTATGGCAGTCGGCGGGGCGTTGTCAAAGCCTCAGTTCATCGTGGATATGGCAATCACAGAATTTGCCGAAGATCCGCCGCATGTTGAGTATATGGTGTCAGCGTTACAAAAGTTAGAAAAAGTTGTGTTTGATTGGGGACGGTATCAAGGTATTCGCCGTGTGGCAATATTGGCAAGTGATGAACTCATTTTGCCAAAAGACAAAATTTTTGATGACGATATTTTGCCATTAATGGAAAAATACCTTCAGCCCGTGAGTAATTTGAATGTGATGGTTTATCGCTAACGCTATTAGTTTAAATGGTTTTCAATGATTAAGATTTTATCGAGGGCTACTCGGCGATTCATTGTCGCCATCGGCATATTGCAAGTAGTAAAATGCCAACGGGGTCAAAACCTTCTTATTTCTTATTATCGGGCATTTTTTCTAATTACTGTAATGATGTTTTCATAGCGTTTGC